>NZ_MJXP01000020.1:0-108559 GCF_001762855.1 Campylobacter sp. BCW_6467
ATCAACGAAAACATCCTTGCTACTAAAAAAGGTTTAGAACAAGACAATCAAGCTGTTAAAGAATCAGTTCAAACCGTATCAGTTGTAGAAGGTGGTAATTTAACAGCAAGAATTACTGCTAATCCAAGAAACCCACAACTTATTGAACTTAAAAATGTTCTAAATAAACTTCTTGATGTTTTACAAGCTAGAGTAGGTTCTGATATGAATGTTATTCATAAAATATTTGAAGAATACAAAAGCTTAGATTTTAGAAATAAAATCTCTAATGCTTCAGGAAGTGTTGAATTAACTACTAATGCTTTAGGCGATGAAATAGTTAAAATGCTAAAACAAAGTTCAGACTTTGCTAATGCTTTAGCTAATGAAAGTGGAAAATTACAAACTGCTGTTCAAAGCTTAACCACTTCTTCAAATTCTCAAGCTCAATCTTTAGAAGAAACTGCAGCAGCTTTAGAAGAGATCACTTCTTCTATGCAAAATGTTTCAGTTAAAACTAGTGATGTTATCACTCAATCTGAAGAGATTAAAAATGTTACAGGTATTATAGGAGATATCGCAGATCAAATCAATCTTCTAGCTTTAAATGCAGCTATTGAAGCAGCTCGTGCTGGAGAACATGGTAGAGGCTTTGCTGTTGTGGCTGATGAAGTTAGAAAACTAGCTGAGAGAACTCAAAAGTCTTTATCTGAAATAGAAGCTAATACTAACTTACTTGTTCAATCTATCAATGATATGGCAGAAAGTATTAAAGAACAAACTGCAGGTATTACTCAAATCAATGATAGCGTAGCACAAATTGATCAAACTACTAAAGATAATGTTGAAATTGCTAATGAATCAGCTATTATTTCTAGTACAGTAAGTGATATAGCTAATAATATCTTAGAAGATGTTAAGAAGAAGAGGTTTTAATCTTAGATAACTAGCTAAAAAGCTAGTTATCTATAAAATAAATTTACTTATTGATTTAAAATTTGATTTTTACTCTTACATAAATTCTGCCAATTTGAAACACTTTTGATTTCAAGACATTGTTTTAAACTTTCTTTTTCAGCTTGTATATTTTGCATTCTTTCATAAGTTAAAGCTTGGATATATAAAGCTCTTGCTCTATCTTCATCTGAAAGTTTTAATTTAAGCAAATCTGCTAAAACAGCTAAACTTTCTTCATTTTTATTGATTTTAGCCAAAGCATCAAGATACATAAATTCTAAATTAGGACTAAAAAGATTTATACCTTTAAAATTTTGATAGTCAATGGCCTTAGGTGCGTAAGTTAAAATAGTTGTTTGCATATTATGATCATTAGCATAAGAAAGTAAAGCATCATAAGCTTCTACCATACTAAAATTCATTGGAAAACTTTCTAAAATTTGCAAAATTTTAATGGCTTGATTGTAGTCATTTAAACGCAACAAAGACAAAAATTGCAAATAATAAGCCTTAAAATTCTCATCATCGCTTTTTAAAATTCTAGAATTAGCTATATCTTTAGAAATTTTAATCACCTGAGGATATTGTTTATTATCAAAAAGAATAGATGCTTTTTGAAGACCATAAAATATAGAATCTTCGCTATAATTTTTATCTATATAATCAAGTGCTTGTTCAACATTAGAAGTTCTGATAAGACAAGCTAACATTTGTTTTTTATTCTCAATTTTCTGACCTATATCATAAGCGCTAAAACGCATAAAAATATTTGCAGCATTGATACAATTATCAGCTTTTATCGCATTTTTTAAATCATTAACAGCTGCTTTCTCTAAAAATTGAATAGCATTTGGAATTTTTTTACTTTCTATAAGATCTTTATAAGCTAAAATCGCACTAAAATTTCCCTCTTTATAATAAAGTGCAACATCTTCATCTAAAGCTTTATTTGCAATATTCTCATCTTTATTTGCATATTGCTTCATTAAATCTGTATAACGCTGATGCAAAAAGCTTGCATTATTATCACCTAAAGCAAAGAATACCTCATCACTTGCTTTTTTGATTTCATCTAAATACCTACCATCTAAATAATCATCCATATACAAATCAAGGTATTTTTTAGCATCACTAGATCTGTTAGTATGTGATAAAACTAAGGCTAAATCTTTTAAAGTTTCTTCATAACTTGGATCAAGTTTGGACATTTTAGCAAAGGCATCTTCATAAATACTTGCACTTATATCAAATTGTCCTTTTTGATTAAATAATTTAGCAAGTTCTAAAGATCTTGGAATATCTTTTCCAAAATATTCAGGATTGGCTTTTAAAATAGTGTTAATATACTCTATAGCTTTATTTACTTGCCCATTTGAAAGCAAATTCTTTGCCAAACTCATAGCTGCTCTTGCAGCTAAATCTAAATTTTTTGTATTAAAATAAGTATTTTCATAAATATTTACAGCTTTTTCTTTTTCATTTAAATTATAAATATAGTCTGCATAATCAAGTTTTGATAACTGAGTAAAATAATTATTAGGTTGTTCATTATCCAAAATCGACATTGTATATTCTACATCAGCACGCTGGGCTAAAGCGATATAAGTTCTTAACATTATATGTAAAACTTCTGAAAAATTTTTATCACTTGTAAAAGTACGCGTCCAATTTTTAGCATCATCAATCATCTTTTCTAAAATTTGTTGATCACGCATGCTTGGATCTTGGGTGTAAAGTTTATTTTGAGCTCTTAATTTATATAGTATAAATTCACTAATAAAAATACTACCACGATATCTATTGATAGCATTTTGCGCATCAATAGCAACCTGACTATAATTAGCCTTATCGTATTCTTTTTTGATGCGTAAATAAGTATTAATATCTGCACTTTGAGGGATAATAACAGGATCAGAATTTAAATCCAAAGCTCCAACATAAGGCAAGCTCTCGTGTGGAAAATTGATATTAAAATCAAGTCCATCATAGTCTTTAATAGGTGCTAGCTCTGGTGCAAAAATAAAAGTAAAAGCCTTACTTTTATGCGAACTTGATGAACTAAGTTCTTTATCTATATAAATATTTTGAGAAGTGTCAAACATTCTTGCTTGTATTTTTGGCAAAATGATCATTTTAATTTTTTGAGCTTCTTGTATAAATTTTAAATCAAAAGCAGAAAAACTCTGATCTTTTAATTTATTATCAACCATACCTGCAATATCACATTCAAAATGAACTTTTGATTCGGTAATAAATTTTTGACATGTAAATTCTAAATCATTACTCGCATGTAAAACTGCAAAAGCTTGATTATTTTCGCGACCCGTGTTTAAAACAAGCTCAAAAGCAAAAGCATTTAAAAAACTTAATAAAATTAAAAATAATATTCTCATAAAATAATTATAGCAAAACTCTTATAACATTAACAATATAGCAAAAGTGCTTATACAAACACAAAAAGCTAAAATAAAATTTTGTATAAAACTAAACTTAATATTATGAACCCTATCATTTTTCATAAATAAAGCATGAATTAAAATCTTTAAATACGCATAAAGCATAATAACAGAAGATAAAGCCACAAAAAGTGCCAAATACCAATATCCATTTAAAATTGCTGTATTTAAAATCATAAATTTACCCCAAAATACTCCAAAAGGCGGGACACCTGCTAAAGAAAGCACACTAATGCTCAAACAAAAAGCAATTAAAGGTTTTTTAACCAAAAGTCCATTTAAACTCTCATAAGAATTATTCTCATAATTGCTTAAAATCATAAATACAGCATAATTTGCAAAAGCAAATAAAGTCCAATATCCAAAAATAGCAAGCAAAATTCCATCAAAATTTTGTTCTTTTAGTAAAGGAATACAAGCCACCAAAACCAAAGAAGAATGCACTACAGAACTATAAGCAAACATTTTTTTGATATTGTTTTGACTTAGAGCCGCAAAAGCACCTATAAGCATAGAAAAAATCGCTAGAACTATTATGATATATTCAAAACCTGTATTATTTAAAAAATCAAACAAACGAATAACCACACCCAACATGGCAACTTTTGGCACAACTGAAATAAAAGCAACCAAATTTGTATGTGCTGCATAATACACATCTTTAAGCCAAAAATGAAAAGGTGCCAAAGAAAGCTTGATTGCACAAAGAACAAAAATCATCACTCCAGCACCCAAAAGCATGGGATCTTTTTGAAACTCATTTTTTAACGCTAAATTAGCAGATAAATCTAAAGTTCCTGTTTTTAAATAAATAAAAGCTACAGCCATAACAAAAAACCCAGCTCCTACAGCCGCTACACTAAAGTATTTTATCGCACTTGAAATAGCATTATCACTTCCACGCATTGCTATTAAAGTATAAAGTGCTAAAGAAGAACTTTCAAGTCCTATAAAAATAAGTACTAAATTTGAGCTTGAAACCATCAAAAGCAAAGATGCAATCACAAATAAAAATAAAGCATAAAATTCACCCTGATTTTCTTCTTTTTGCATTAAAAGATATAAAAATGAAAAACACAAAATCACCAAAGAAGCATAAAATGAAACAATATCATTATTTAAAGTAGCCAAAAAAGCTTTTGCTTCTAAACCTTGAGCATTTGCATTATTTAAAATCAAAAAAGCACTTACAATTAAAGATAAAGAACTTATACCGATATAAAACGATCGATGAAATTTCCAAAAACCAGAGCAAAGCAAAAGAACTATTGCAGTTGTAATTAAAAATAAAAATGGATAAGATAAGCTTATATTTAAAAGTTCTAAATTTAAAAAATTATTTAACATTTGCCTCTCCTATTTTAGATAAAAAATCTAAAGTATTTTGCTCAACAGCTCTAATATTCATTGTTTTTATAAGATTATCCACATCTTTTTGTATCGGCTTTAAAAGTATATTTGGCATAAGCCCTAGTCCAAAAATCATTACTACAATGCACACAAGCGCTACTATTTCTCTAAAACGTAAAGAAAAACCCTCTATAAAGCTTTGTTTTTGCATGAAAAATATTTTTCTAAATACTGCAAACATATAAATCGCTCCTAAAATAATCACCAAACCTGCCAACAAAGCGTAAAATAAATTAATCTTTGCTATACCTAAAAGAATTAAAAACTCTCCCACAAAAGAAACAGTTAAAGGCAAAGAAACGCTTGCGAGTAAAATTAACATAAAGAAAATTGAAAATAAAGGTGCTTTTTTGGCCAAAGAATGGTAAAAAGAAATATCATAAGTATGATATCTTTGGTATAAAAGTTCAACCATTAAAAATAAAGTTCCTGTTACAATACCGTGTGCAAACATATAAAAAACTGCACCACTAATACCCAAAGCATTTAAAGAAAAAATTCCCAAAATCATCACACCAAGATGTGAAATAGAACTATAAACGATCAATTCTTTAATATTTTCTGCTCTATAAGCAATTAAAGCATTATAAACGATACTCACTATACATAAAGCTACAATTAAAGGCATAAAATACACACTCGCATCTGGAAAAAGTGGTAAACAAAAAAGTAAAAATCCAAAAGGAGCCATTTTAAAAACTACAAGCATTACAGAAACAAGCACAGGCGAATTTGCATAAACCTTAGGTGCCCAAGTATGAAGTGGAAATAAAGGAGCTTTGATAGCAAAAGCGATAAAAAATGCTCCAAAAAGTAAAAGTTGCTCTGTGAAATTTACTGCTGAGGCATTATTTTTCCAAATTTCCAAGTCAAAAGTGAAAATATTTAAAAGTTGATAATTTAAATAAGCTTGATAAATCAATGCTACAAGCATTAAAATTGAACCCGCAAAAGCATAGATAAAAAATTTCACCCCTGCTCTAAAATCTTTACCATAAACTCCCATAATATAAAGCAAAGGCAAAAGAGAAAATTCCCAAAAAACATAAAATAACAAACCATCTTTTGCGCTAAAAAGTCCCATAATGGCAAATTCTAAAAAGAATATACAAGATACAAGTGCTTTTTGTTCCAGCTTTAAAAATAAAAAGCTTAAAAATATCATCAAAGAACTTAAAAGCATCAACACAAGTGCAATACTGTCTACTCCTACATGAAAGCTAAAAAATTTCAAAATTTTAAAAGAGAGATTATAATCAAAGCTTGCCCCTTGTAAAAAATCCGCAAAAATATCCAAATTTAAAGCCAAAATTATAAAACTTACAACAACGCTAAAAACCTTAACGCCTCCGCGATTTAAAAGCAAAACCACAAAAGCAGAAATTAAAGGAAAAAATATCAAATAATTTAGCATTTTACACCATCCATACCAAAATCAACAAAATCACAAAAGCTGCCACCAAAAATCTAAGCATTAAGTTTAAGCTGTTTGGCATAATCATTTTTTGTGAAATATTTTGAGAATACAAAGCAATTTTTTCAACTATTCTATCAAAAATGTAAAGATCACAATGTTTTAAAATCGCACATAAGCTTTCATATTTTGAAACGATAAATTGATGATAGAATCTAGGAATAAAATAATCATTGCTTAAAAGTTTGTGAATTTTATTTTCTTCAATACTTTCTTTAAACCAAGAATTTTTATAAGCAAAAATAGCCAAAATTACACCCAAAATAGCTGCTACACTCGCACAAATCATTACAATTTGATTTTGTGCATCAATAAAAACTAATTTTGTGCTTAAATATTCAAAAAAACTATGTTCAAAAAATCCTGCAACAATAGCTAAAACCATCAAAGGACTCATAGCCAAAAGTGCGATTTTACTTGCTTCATGTGGATGTTCATCATGTCTTGTAGGGGTAAAAAATACCAACATTAAAAGTCTAAAGCTATAAAATGCTGTTAAAAAAGCTGCGATTAAAAGCACTAAAAAAATACCATGGTGAAAAGAAATGAAAGAATATCCCAAAATCAAATCTTTAGAGAAAAATCCTGCGAAAGGATAAATTCCTGCTAAAGCTAAAGATCCTATACACATCAAAATAGCTGTAAATTTTAAAGGTTTAAAAAGTCCACCCATTTTTTTAATGTCTAATTTATCATTCATAGCATGCATTACATTTCCAGCACCTAAGAAAAGTAAAGATTTAAAAAAAGCATGTGTAGCTAAGTGAAATAAAGCTATACCATAAGCCCCAAGTCCTGCAGCCACAAACATATATCCAAGTTGAGATAAGGTAGAATAAGCAATAATGCGTTTTAAATCCCTAGCCACCAAAGCCATAGAGGCTGCAAAAATCGCTACAAAAGCTCCAAGTAAGGCAATAATATAAGAAACCTCAGGAACTAAATCATAAAGCGTACTCGCACGAATTACCAAATAAACCCCCGCTGTTACCATGGTTGCTGCATGGATTAATGCAGAAACAGGAGTTGGCCCTGCCATAGCATCAGCAAGCCAAGTGTGAAAAGGAAATTGTGCAGATTTTCCCATAGCCCCTATAAATAAACAAGTTGCGATTAAAATCAAAGCGTTGCGATCTAGGCTTTGTGCCATGGAAAAAACTTCATCATATTTTAAAGTTCCTGCTTGTAAATAAAGCCAAAAAATTCCTAAAAGCATACCCAAATCCGCAATACGATTCATAATAAAGGCTTCATTAGCTGCAAAAGAATAAGTATCATTTTTATACCAAAAACCTATAAGCAACCAAGAGCAAAGCCCAACGCCTTCCCAACCTACAAAAAGTCCTAAGAAATTATCACTCATAACTAAAAAAAGCATAGAAAAGACAAAAAGTCCTAAATAAGCAAAAAATTTATTAAAACCTTCATCATGAGCCATATAAAAAATACTATAAAAATGCACACAAGTAGCTACAATACCTACAACACTCATCATAGTAAGCGAAATGGCATCTATATCAAATCCAAAATTTACTCCAGCAAACCATTCAAACAAACTCACATTAAAAGCTTCATTGCAAAAAAGCAAATACAAAGAACAAAAAGCACTCAAAGCTATTAGAAGTGAGCAAATTATCCCTACAAATTGTTTTTTCTCACTCAAAGCAAAACAACTTGCAAACAAAAAAGCTATAAAAGGACTAAAAAGAGAAATCAAAGCCAAATTTTGCATACTAAGCCTCCACTTCTTTTAAGCTTTTTAATTCCAAAGTGCCTTTTCTTCTATACCAAAGCACACACAAAGCTACACCAACAGCTACTTCACAAGCCGCTACACCCATGATAAAAAGTGCAAAAACCTGTCCATTTAAATCATTGTGCATTTTAGAAGCTGCTACTAAGGCTAAATTAGCACTATTTAATAAAATTTCACTCGAAATAAAAAGCATGATGAGATTTTGTCTTTTTAAAATCCCTACAAGCCCTATGACAAACATTAAAATAGCTATAAAAAAATACTTTTCTATCATTGTTTTTCCTTTGTAAGCTCTTTATGAGTAAGAGTGATAGCACAAACTAAAGCAATCAAAAGCAAAATAGCTATAAATTCAAAAGCTAAAAGATATTTTGAAAAAATCGCTAAAGCCAGTTGTTTATTAAAATCAAACAAAGCAGGATCATTTAAAGGCAAATCCGTGCTGATATTTTGGTATTTAAAACCTATAAGCATGGCCAAAAGTAAAATTGCACTTAAAACTACCAAAGTAAAAAAACTTTTTTTAGCTTTAAGTTGTTCTTTAAATTCTTTAGAAGCATCAAAAAACATCATCGCGAAACTATAAAGTCCAAGCACAGCTCCACTATAAACAATAATTTGTATCACGCCTAAAAACTCTGCATCAAGTAAAAAATAAAATCCCGATAAAAACACCATTCCACCCGCTAAAGCCGAAAGAGAATAAAGCATATTTTTACTTAAAACCGCAATGCCAAAAAAGCCTAAAACCACTACACTAAAAAATACAAAGGCTAAATTTTCTATCATTTATTTTCTCCTTGCTCTTGTGTATTTTGATTTTCTAAGGCTCTTTCAATCATCACATCGTAATAACTTGGTGTTTTTACCACCAATAAATCAGCATCTTTTCTAAGGCTTCCTGCTCCTTCAAATTCAACTTGATTTTTAAGCTTATCAATAGGAGTTAAAAAATCTTGCTTATAGCCAAAATAAGACCTTTGCTCGGCTGCATTTTCATACTCTGTCCCATGTACTATAGCAAGTTCTGGGCAAACCTCAGCGCAAAAACCACAATAAATACAACGCCCTAAATTAATACTATAATTTCCTACTTTTTTACGCCCATTTTCATCTAAAGAAGTTTCCATTCTAATACAATTGCTAATGCAAATTTTTTCGCAAAGCCCACAACCTATACATCTTTCATTTTCGCTTTCTATAAAACGCATCAAACGATGAACAGCACGGTAACGATTGTCAAGCTTTACCTTTTCAAAAGGATATTTAATCGTAGCGCTATTATTTCTCTTAAGTAATTCTCTCATCATCACAAAAAGCCCTACAAAAAGCTCTAGTTTAACGCTTCTACGCAAAGCTTGTGAAATTTTCTCCCAAGTGCTAACAGGAGTTTTTCTTTTCTCATCCACTAAATAATAATTTTTCATATCAAACTCCTATAAAAGAACTGCCAAAGCAGTGATTAAAAGGTTTAAAACCGCTAAAGGGATTAAGATCAAATAGCACATTTTCATCACTTGATCTGGACGCAATTGCGGAAAAGCAGCTCTTGCCCAAAAATACCAAAAGAAAATAAAACTTGATTTTACTATCATCATAATCCAACCAGGAATAATCCAAAAGCTATTAAAACCCCCTAAAAACAAAAGAGTTACCAAAATAGCTCCAGCTATCATAGAAGCATATTCACCTATAAAAAACATACCCCATCTTAAACCCGAATACTCCGTTCCATAACCCGCTACAATTTCAGCATCATTTTCCGTCAAACAAAGCGGAGTTCTATTGGTCTCTATAAATAAAGCAATTATAAAAAGCACAAAAGCCAAGGGCTGTTTAAAAATAAGCCAAGAAAAAAATCCATCACTTTGATAATTGTTAATATCCACCAAAGAAAAAGAACCTACAAGCATTACAATAGCAATCAAAGCCAAAGCTCCTACGCTTTCATAGGAAATAATCGCTACAAGCCCTCTTGCAGCCCCTAAAATCGACCATTTATTATTACTTGCAAGTCCACCCAAAAACACCGCATAAAAGCAAAGTCCTGAAGTGCCGATGACAAAAAGCAAAGCTACATTGATATCTGCCACTATAGGCTGAATCACCCTTCCAAATAAAGTAAATTCAGGTAGCATAGGAATAGCCGCTAAAGAAACAAAAGCACAAATAGCAGAAATCAAAGGTGCTATAGCAAAAATAAATTTTTGCGAATTTGAAGGGATTATATCTTCTTTAGTAAAAAGTTTTATCATATCAGCTACAAGTTGAATAAGCCCAAAAGGCCCTACCATATCAGGCCCTATGCGTCTTTGAAAATAAGCTAAAACTTTTCTTTCAGCATAAGTTGCAAGACCTGCTAAACTCGCAAATATTGCAATGACAATAATACATTTAATCAAAGCCTCTAAAGCAAAAAAAGCAAAATCACTCATGGTTTGTTCCTAATTTTTCTAAATTCGCCACAACAAATCTTTCATCAAAAAAGCTTAGCGTGTCAAGTTTTTCATCAAAATACGGTAAGAAAGCTCCATTTTTTATATCCTTATCCACACGCACACTAAGGCTTAATTCTTTATCTTTTATTTTAAGTTTTACAAGATCTTTATCTTTTAAATTTTTCTCTTTAGCTAAATTTTCACTTACACCTAAAAAAATCACCTCATTAATCGCACTAGCACGATTTGAAAATCTACCAAATTGATAGCTAGGATTAGCACTATAAAGCAAAATTTCATCTTCTTTTGGGTTTAAATTTTCAAAATTTGGAGAGATGAATTCTTTTTTAGCAACTTGTTTAAAACATTCTAAATTAAGCTCATATCCCCTTTTACAATCGCCTGCATTGGTATAAAAATTGTCTAAATGATCAAAATCAATCGGAGAAAAACCTTTATTTATAGGGAGTCTCTTAGTATAATTTATGGTATATTCCTCATCAAAACCTAAAGCATTAGCTAAATCATTTAAAAAATATCCCTTAAATTCTAAAGCAGCGTTAGTTGGCACCACTCTTTTATCGTAATTTAAAAAAGTTCCTTCTTGCTGATTTAAACTCGCACTAGCTAAATTTGCATGCTCTTCATAAGAAAAACTAAAATCACCTTTTTCATTATAACCTAAAGTCTTGCCTTCTTGTGTGTTTTTATCCAAATCGCAAATCATGGCCACACCTAAGGTATTGGTATGCGTAGGATTTAAAAAGACTTTAAAAGGAGTGGTATTTTGGATCAAAGCAAGTAATTTAGCAAGTTTTTTCGCATTTTTATGAAAATAAAAATCACTCCCTATAACAAGAGTAAAATTTGCTTTTTTAAGCAATAAATCTTCTAATTTATCTTCATCTATGCCTAAATTTTTAGCAAAAATAGAGCGTTGCACTTCTATGATTTTTTTCACTTTCTTAGGCACGACTTTTTTTACTTCTTTTTGGATTTCATTGCCTTCTTCATCTTTTTCTATGACTTGCTCTACAACTTCTTCGTTGATACTTTCTTCTATTTCTTTATTTTCACTAACAAAAAACTCTGCTAAATGAGTTTTAATACCTTCATCTTGGCTAAATTTTTGAAGTAAAAAATATAAAATTTGCTCTTCATCGCCACTTTTATGAATGTGTGAAATAAAATTTTTAGAATATTTTGCTATACCCATATCTTCCATAGGATGAAAATAAAGCCCTGAGCCTTTATTCATCACTAAAGCATTATTGATTTTATAGCTAAGTGTTGGAGCATCATATCTTAAAAGCATTCCAGCCACAACCAAAAAATCACTTTTTGTTATATCTTGAGTATTAGCACTATAAAACTCGCCAGAATTAGCGATAAATTCTTGTAAAAATTCTTTAAATTTCAAAGCTTCTTCATTGATCAAAGAAAGATTAAATTTCTTTTTTAAATTTTGTAAAATCAAAGCTTCTTCATTGGTAATAAAACTATTAAATTTAATGTTTTTAATTTCATTTTTCTCAAAAAGCTCCACAAGTTCTTTAAAGGCTTTTTCATCTTTATCTGCCTCATTTTGCGTATCAAAAGCAAATCTTGCAGCCTTATTTAAACTCGCAAAGGCAAAATCATTACTCACACGATAAATTTTTTCTTTTTGATTGCTAATACCACTTTGCTTAATATCATAATACATCAACTCACAATCGCTTGAATGCGGATTTGAAGCAGGGATTCTTTTAAGTTCCCAAATATTTGAAGTGTATTGAAATTTCGAACCTATCAAAGCTCCTGTTGGGCATACGCTTGTACATTCCCCACAAAATGAACAATCAAGCGTGTCGCCATTTGCAGGACCTATCAAACTTTTTTGAAATTTAGTCCAAATCGCATAAGCATCTTTTCCCATGCTCTCTTTAAAGCTATTATCCACACTATCTCCGCCACGAGGAACGGTTTTTAAAGCACTTTCGCCGATTTTATCCTTACAAACTGTAATACAACGCTCACATACTATGCAAAGTGCGGGATCGTAATTAATCATTCCCCAATGTTTATGCGGTTTATGCGTGTCTTTAATCCAATGTTTTTGAACATTTACACGACTTTTATGAGTGAAATTTTGCAATTCACACTCGCCTGATTTATCGCAAACTCCACATTCTAAAGGATGATTGATACAATAAGCTTGCATGATCTCATTTCTTTCATCCCAAAGATTTTTTAAATCACTTTCTACAACCATACCCTCTTTTGCTTTAGTATTGCAAGAATATACCTTTTTACCATCAGCTTCAACCATACACATACGACAAGCCAAAGTAGGACTACAGCCTGAAAGATAGCAAATCGCTGGGATAAAAATATCATTTCTTCTTGCTATATTTAAAATATATTCGCCTTCTTCAAAGGCGCAATTTATACCATTAATCTTAACTGTCATTTTGCTTCCTTTATGCGAATTGGAGTAAAATCAAAACCATTGTTTTCATAATTTAAAAAAGCTATGGTGCCTTGTAAATTTTCATCTAAACAAAGCTTGGTTTTAAAACTAAAATCTTTAGCCAAAATTTTAACTTCACTTTGATCTTTGCATTTTGCAATTTGTAAAAATTGCTTTGAACAATGTAAATTTTTATCTTGCAAATTTGCTCTAAAAAGCACTAAACCATCATAATTATCTAGTTCTTTTAAGGTGTTTAATTTTGCCTTTTTAAAATCGCATTCTTCTTCATCGCTATCTAAAATCTTTAATTCATATTTTACGCTTAAGAAATTCAAAAAATATTTGATATTTTCGCTATCTTTATAAAAATGGATATTTTTATCTATAATTAAATACTTAGCCTCTTTTAAAAAAGCAAGCACTTCACCTGCTTCTTCCTCTCCAAAGCAAGATTCAGCACTTAAATATCCCTCATCTAAATCGCTAAATTGTCCTTCATCGCTTAATTTACAAAGCAAGGCTAAAACAAAACTCAAACTTGCAATTTCGCATTTGTAAAATTTAGCTTTTAAATTTTTATCTTCCAAACAAGAAATATTAATACTATTTACACCTATTTTTTCACATAAATTTTTGTTTTTAAGGCTTGGCATATCTAAAAAACAAAGAGCATTATCATAAATCATACCCTCTCCTTTTTTATAACAATAGTCCAATCCACTTGATTAAATTTCAAAGAATTTAAAAGCTCGCAACCTTGTTCTTTTACAAAAGAAAAACTTTTTTCAACAGGAGAAAAATCGCCGATTTCAAAAAGCACCACTAAAACCTCACCTTGTTTTGCTTCTTTTATGATTTGTGCTAAATCTTCAAAAAGCTCTTTGCTTTTTCTTAAATCTACTCTTCTCATCGATCTATCTCACCTAAAACTATATTTACATTACCCATAATGGCTACAACATCAGCCAAATAAGTACCTACAAGCATTTCTTCAAAAAACGCACAATGCCAATAACTAGGCGTTCTAGCCTTTAAACGATAAGGTCTTCCTGTACCATCACTATGGATAAAAAAGCCAAGCTCACCTTTTGGACTTTCGGTAGGCACATAAACTTCGCCTTTAGGAGGTTTTAAACCTTGAGTGATTAAAACAAAATGCTGCATTAAGGAATAATTCTGCGTTAAAATTTGTTCCTTTGAAGCACTTACATACTCAGGATGCGTAGCTAAAATTTCAGGTGGAGTATCTTTATAAAGCGTGGCACATTGCCTAAGGATTTTCAAACTTTCACGAAATTCTTGCATATAAACTTTATATCTTGCATAAGAATCCCCTTGTGTAGCATAAGGCACACCAAATTCGACTTCATTATAAAGCAAATAAGGCTCTTCTTTGCGTATATCGTATTTTATACCACTTCCTCTTAACATCACACCCGTACAACCCCAATTTAAGGCTTGTTCTTTGGTAACCACACCTACATTTTCAGTTCTTAAACGCCAAATTCTATTATCATCTAAAAGATCTTCATAATCTTTTAGATCATTTGGAAATTTGTCACAAAATGCAAGCATTTCTTCTAAATAATTCTCAGGTAAATCAAGCATAACCCCGCCTATTCTCATAGAAGAATGCGTAAGCCTTGCACCGCAATACTTTTCTATCAAATCCAAAACATACTCACGTTCTCTAAAGCAGTATAAAAACACACTCATCGCACCAATATCAAGCGCATGAGTGGCAAGCCAAAGTAAATGCGATGCAATACGGTTTAATTCTAAAAGTATCATGCGTATGACTGCTGCACGGCGTGGAATCTCTAAACCACAAAGCTTTTCAACCGCTGCACAATAAGCATAATTATTCGCTGAAGCGGCGATATAATCCATTCTATCAGTAGTAGGAATAAATTCTTGATAAATCATATTTTCAGCCATTTTTTCCATACCACGATGCATATAACCTATACAAGGACGCGCTTTTACAACTTGCTCTCCATCAAGTTCTAAAATAAGACGTAAATTTCCATGTGCTGAAGGGTGTTGAGGGCCTAAATTGATAATCATTTTTGAGTCTTCTTGCTCAAAAGCTATATTTTCATAATAAGGTTTTAACTTGCTAGGAATTTGCATTTTAACGCCTTTTCTCTAAAATTTTTGCTTCATCACGTTTTACTTTTTTTACAAAAGCCACGCCTTCATCTTCTTGATATTCTTGTTTAAAGGAAACTTCCTTCTTTTGACCACCTTTTGGCACTTCATGATAAAGTCTTGCAAAATTTAGCGTATCTTTATCATCAACAAAACCAGAATCTCTTTGTTCTTTACCCACTACTTCACGATATTCTTTACCAAAAATTTTATCAATCTCATACCATCTTGCAAACTCATCACCCTTTAAAGGATAAGTTTTTAAAAGCGGATGTCCAAACCAATCATCAGGCATTAAAATGCGTTTTAAATTGGGATGATTTATGATGAAAATTCCAAACATATCATAAATTTCTCTCTCACTCCAATTTGCCCCTTTAAAAACATGAGCCACGCTTTGCAAACGCTCTTTTACGCCTACAAAAGTTTTTATTCTCACTCTTAATTTTTTTTCTAAATTTAAAAGCTGATAAAACACTTCAAAACCATTTTTATCTGCTACAAAATCAATAGCACTTGCCTCTGTAAAACTTAAATACCCTAAAGTTTTAAGCATTTGCAAAGTTTTAACATTGTCTTCTTTTTTAATTTCTATTACCCAAAAATCAAGCTCTACAAAGGAATTTAAAATTTCTACTTGAGTTTTTAAAACTTCAAAATCATCTTTAAAAACACTTTCATTAACATCAGATTTTACAGTGTGTGGTGCGTGATAAAATCTATCTTTGTAATAATTTTGAGTTTGAGCATTTTTTTTATCGCTATACTTTCTCATCATATCAACCTTTTAGGTGCGATCTTACGACTTGCTTTTTCTTTGCGGATCTTTTTTTGCAAAATCATCAAAGCAAACTGAAAACTTTCTGGGCGTGGAGCACAGCCTGGCACATAAATATCTACAGGTATAATTCTATCCACTCCTTGAACCGTAGAATAAGTATTAAACATACCGCCTGTATTGGCACAACTTCCCATAGAAATCACCCATTTAGGATCAGGCATTTGATCATAAAGTCTTCTTGTAAATTCAGCGTGTTTTTTACACAAAGTTCCTGCGATAATCATCACTTCACTATGGCGTGGTGAAGCTCTAAAAATCGTTCCAAATCTATCAAAATCATATCTTGAACCCCCAGCTGCCATCATCTCAATCGCACAACAGGCAAGTCCATAAGATAAAGCCCATAAAGAATTACTCCTACCCCATTGAACTAGTTTATCAACACTAGTTAAAACTACGGGCAAACCACTTGCATAATTTACTTGATGCTCTGCCATGCAAACGCTCCTTTTTTATAAGCATATAAAAATCCAACTCCTAAAAGTACGATAAAAACAAAAACTTCTAAAAGCCCAAACCAACCTAAATCTTTAAAAATCAAAGCCCAAGGAAATAAAAACACAACTTCTATATCCAAAAGTATGAAGATTAAGGCGATGATGAAAAATTGAGAGTTAATCTTGTTAGCTTGTTTAACAGGAATAGGACCACATTCATAAATTCCAAGTCCTAATTTTTTGCGATTTTTTGCGGCAAAATTATTACCAATTTTTGAAGCTAAAAAAACCAGTCCAAAAAAAATAACACTAGCAAGTACTAGCATTAAAAAAATACCAAAATAAGGATGCGAAGCATCTATATGAGACATTTATTCTCCTTTTTTAAAGCACTTTAATCACTCCACAACAAAAATTAAATTTACACTTTTCTTTATTTTACTCTAAACTTTCTATATTGAAACTTATATTAAAAAATATTTTTTAAAGTTTTAATTTTTTATGATTAAATTTATAAAAAAGATCACTTTGATGGGTTATAAATATATAAGAAATATTATTTTTTTGCTGATAGTCATATAAAAAAGTTAAAATTTCTTTAGAAGTTTTAATATCAAGTGCTGAAGTAATTTCATCTAAAATCAACAATTTAGGATTTAAAATCAAAGCACGGATAAGACCTACACGCGTGGCTTCTCCTCCGCTTAACTCATAGGGTTTTTGTTCTAAAATTTGCTTTTTTAGACTAAAAAAATCAAAAAATTCTAAAATCAAGTCATCATTCTTTTGTAAATTAAAATTTTCCAAACCATCTTGTATAAGATTTTTGATTTTTTTATAAGGGTTTAAAGCCATTTTTTGATCTTGAAAGCAATACTGAATTTGCTTTCTTAAAAGTCTCTGTTTGTTTTTATCAAGCTTGTGTAAGTTAAGATTTTCATACCATACCTCACCCTCGCTTGGATCTTCTAAAAAACAAAGAATTCTAGCTAATGTACTTTTACCTGCACCACTTTTACCTAAAATTATTAAATTGTCATTTTTATTTAAAGAAAAATTGATATTATCAAAAATAATATGTCTTTCTTTTTTTAAATACCAATGCTTTTTAAGCTCATAAAACTTACTTAAATTACAAACTTTAAGCATTATAATACCTTAAAAACTCATCTAAGCTATATAAATTTGAACTATTTTTTTCTAGCATAAGAATTTCATCTGCTAAAGAATTTACCAAATTTAAATCATGAGTGATGCAAACTAAGGCTGTGTTATTTTTTAATTCTTCTAAAATCGATATAATCTTAGAAGCGTTTTCTTTATCCAAAGAAGCTGTGATTTCATCACAAATTAAAATTTGGGGTTGATTTAATAATGCCAAAGCTAGGCTCACCCTTCTTGCCATACCCAAACTTAATTCATTAGCATAAGAATGCCACAAACGATCAAGATTTTCAAATCCTAATTTTTTAAAATAAGAAAAAGCGTAATCTTTTCTTTCTTTTTGTTTTAATTTTGTATGAGTTTTTAAAACAAGATGACATAAATTTCCAATATCCAAATAAGGATAAAGACTAAGCTCTGCATCTTGCAAAACAAGTGCCACCTTAGAACGAAAATCTCTAAGTTCTTCTTTGTTAAAATTAAAAATACAAGAATTATGAAAACTTAATTCATCAAAACTTATTGTGAAGTTAGAATCTAAAAGTCTTACCAAAGCTTTTCCTAACAAACTTTTGCCTACTCCACTTTGTCCTAGTATCATTAAAGTTTTGCCTATTTTTATATCTAAATTAATATCCTTAAGCAACAAATTATTCTTCAAACTGATATTTAAATTTCTTACCTTCAAGATCTTATACCCCAAATTTTTTGTAAAAAATTACCCAACCATAAAAGAGGTAAAAACAACAAAAGCAAGCTTAAAAGTGGAAAAAGTATCATCCACCAAGCACCTATAAAAACTGCTTTTGAAGACTCACTCAAAAGAGTACCTAAAGTTGGAATTTCAAATCCTAAACCCAGTCCAAAAAAACTCAAAGTAGCTTCTGTGGCTATAGCATGAACGATATTAAATATAAAAAGTGTAAAAATCAGTGTTTTTAAAGCAGGTATTAAATCTTTAAAAAAAGCTCTAAATTTAGTTCTTCCAAGCACTATATTTGCTTTGTAAAAATCTAAATTTTCAAGTCTTTTTAATTCACTTTCTATAATTCTTGCTATAAAACACCAATGAATTAAAGCGATTAAAAAAATCATCAAAAACACATCAGAAGTTATCATACTTTGAAAAAACATCATAAGTAAAAAAGCAGGCAAGGCTAAAAAAAACTCTAAAATACGCATCCAAAAAATATAAAAAAAACATCGTGCTAAAAACAAATAACACAAAGCAAAGATAATAGACAATAAAGATCCACCAACACCTATAATCAAAGAATTTCTCAAAGCAAAAAGCAAACGAGAAAACAAATCTCTGCCTAAAAAATCAGTCCCTAAAATATAAGTAAAATTAGGAGCTTGATGCAAATTTTCTAAATGAGTACTTAAAATATCAAAAGGAGTCAAAAAAGGTGCAAACAAGGCGCATAAAAACAAAAAAATTAAAGGCGCAAGTATGATAAGAAATTTAAACAAAATCAAGCCTTCTTAATCTAGGATTTAAAATCCTAGCTACAATATCACTTAAAAATGTAAAAAATGCTGCAAGCAAAACACTAAAAAATATAAGCGCAAGCACAATAGGATAATCTTTAAAAATAATACTTTTAAAAAGTAAAGATCCAAGCCCCTCGTAAGCAAAGACACTTTCTACCACATAAGTTCCCATCATAAAACTTAAAGCACTTCCCCCAAAATAAGCCACAATAGGACTTAAAGAATATTTCAAAACTAAAAAATAAATATCTTTTTCTCTCAAAGCTCTAGCGTATAAATTTTGAATAAAAATTTGAGAAAAACTTTCATTGATAAAATTTCTAGCAATCCTTAAAAATAACGCTAAATGTGATAAAACAAGCACCAAAACAGGCAAAATCAAATGCTCTAAACGATTTAAAAAATCATCTTCAAAGCCTATATCACTACTTCCCATAACAGGCAAAATTTTCCAAAAAATTCCAAAAATCAAAACAAACAATAAAGCCAAAACAAAAGGAGGTAAAGCAAAAAAATTAAAAGCTAAAAAAGTGATGATTTTATCTATAAAACTTTCTTTATAATAATATCCCAAAAGTGCCAAAAAAACACTGAGTAAAAATAAAAGCATTAAGGCACTAAAACCCAAAATAAAAGTATTAAAAATTCTTTCTTTTATAAGCTTTAAAACACTTTCTCCACTTAAAAAAGAAACCCCTAAATCTCCTTTTAAAGCCTTAAAAAGCCAAATTTTATACTGCTCTAACAAAGGCTTATCAAGCCCTAAATTTTGTTCTATTCTTTGAACAAATTCTTTACTTTGTGAATTAACTCCATTAGCATAAGCTATACTGCCTTTACTAAAATAAAGCAAAATAAAACATAAAAAAGTGCTAAAAAATGCTATAAAGATACTAAAAACTAAGCGTTTTAGCACTATTTACTCCACTCATAAACATTCCAAGTAAAACCCACTCCATGATGACCTAAAGTCCTTGCTTTGATACCTTTTAAATCTTTATTATAAACTAAAGCAAAATCAAGATAAGCTAAAAAAATAAAAGGAGGATTTTCATACAAAGCATCTATAAAATCTTTATAATATTTTTTTCTCTCTTCTAAATTTGAAGTATTTCTTGCTTTTTGCAAGGCTATATCCACTTTTTTATCATGATAATGTCCAAAATTCCAACCCTCATCATTTAAAGCACTATCTTGCGAACTTTCAAATACCCTAAAAGTGTGAAAATCAGGATCTAAAGGACTTCCCCAGCCTATTAAAAAACTATCCACTTTAGAATAATCAAAACTTCCAGCAGGTTTAGCCACCACCTTGCTTACAACTCCTATTTTTCTAAATTCGCTTTGCAAAATTCCAGCTAAACTTACCCTTAAAGGATCATTACTCATCGCCCAAATTTCAAATTCTAAAATTTTCCCATCTTTTTCAAAATTTCCATCTTCATTTTTCTTAAAACCTGCACTTACAAGCAAGTCCTCGGCTTTTTTAGAATCATATTTGTAAATTTTAAAATTCTTAGAATTTGCCCAAGAACGCTCTAAAGGGTGATTGGCCACAAAAGCATAATCATGTAAAAGATTTTTTACTATACTTTCTTTATCAACTGCGTAATTTAAAGCTTGTCTTACTTTTAAATCTTTTAAAAATTCATTATCAAAATTAAACATTAAAGCCCGATAATCAGCCGATTTTTCACGTAAAATTCCAAAATTTTCATCATTTTTAAAAATATTTAGCAAAGAAACATCGATTAAAGCTGCGTCTATCTTGCCATTTTTAAGCTGGGCACTAGCTATAGAAGGATCAAAAATGTGTTTTATAATAAGTCTTGGAGTTTTTACCTTATCAAGATAAAAATGTTCATTGGCTTTAAATTCAACATATTCACCTTTTTTCCATTTTACAAATTTATAAGGACCTGTGCCTATAGGATTTTGATTAAAAGAGCTTGTGTTTAAATTCTCATTTTCAAGCAAATGTTTAGGAAGCATTCCTATGCTTAAAGCATCTAAAAATGCGGGATAAGGTTTAAAAAGTGTGATTTTTACATGAGAAGGATTTAAAATTTCCACACTTTTAATGTCTTCAAAATTGACATAAACAGAAGAATTGTTTTTAGGATTTTTAAAGGCTTCTATACTAAATTTCACATCATCAGCACCAAATTTGACTCCATCATGCCATAAAACATCATCTCTTAAAAAAATATCATAAACAAGCCCATCTTTACTAACATCCCAAGACTTAGCCAAATCAGGTTTTAAACTCATATATTCATCAAAACGCGTAAGCCCTGAAAATACAAGATTAATCACTGCATCATGATCCTCACTATAAGCAGGATTTATCCTTGTGATTTCATTTTCAACCGCTACAATAAGTGTATCTTTTGGGATTTTTGCTTCTAAATTTACAAAAAGTAACAATACAAAAATTAAAAATCTCAACATAAAAAACCTTTTTATTTTAATAACGCACAAAATTATAAAACAAAAAAACTCAACTCGCAAGCCTATACGGGGGATAAAGTTATATTTTAGTTATAAATTTCTATTTAAATACTATATTTAATAAATTTTTATCATTATATTATTCAAATTTTTATTTTTTGAAGTTAAATTCATAAACGAAAAATCCATTATAAAGCTTATATTTAGGAGTTTTAAAGTCTTAATTTTAATTGAATAAAATTATTATTTGTATTATAATTGCAATTACTTTTGTCACATAAATGCAAGGAGATAACATGAAACAAAATCGTAGAGATTTTTAAAATGGAGTTCCTTGTTTGGTGGCTTAACCTTAAGTCCTATAAGTCTAAGTGCAAATTTATTAAAAACTCCACCATTGATCAGCAAATGGGCTGAATGTAATGTAAATTGCGGAACAAAATGTCCTGTAAAAGTGCATACTCAAGATGGAATTATTAAATAATCAGTACTGATAATGAAGGTGATGATAGCTTTGATAATCGTCAAGCAAGAGCCTGTATTAGAGGGCGTAGTTCAAGATATAAAGTTTACAACGCAAATCGCCTAAAAAGATCTTTAAAAAGAGTGGGAAAAAGGGGTGAAGGTAAATTTTTATGCCTATTTCTTGGAAACAAGCTTTTGATGAAATTTCTGCCAAAATGCAAGAAATTAAAGAAAAATACGGCAATGAAGCCTTTTATATAAATTATGCAACAAGAACAATAATCAATCGCTGTACACAAGGTCCATGGGCTAGACTTTTAAATCTTTATGGTGATTATTTAAATTATCATAATTCTTATTCTACGGCTCAAATTTCAAATGCTATGAATTTTTTCTATGGAGGATCTCCTGCTAGCGATATATACACTTTACGCTCTGCAAAATTAGCTATATTTTTTGGAGTAAATCATGTTGAAACTAGAATGGGAGGTGGTGGAGTAGGCTATGCTTATCAAAAAGCCTTTAACACCAGGAACCGATGCAGCTTTGATTATGTGATGATAAAAAGATTTACTTGATAGAACTTTTCTTGATAAATACACCATAAGCTTTAGCGAAAATACTCTGCCACAAGATACAACCAAAACTCAAGCTATGAAAGCTATGTTTTAGGACTAAACGATGGAGTAGAAAAAACTCCTGATTGGGCTAGCAAGATTATAAACCACATAGTTCAACTTGCAAGAGAAATTACCACCATAAAGCCTTGTTTTTTATTCACAGATGCCATTTATCGCGGAAAAGAAATGGCAGATATTAGCGATGGAGTACGTGGTAAAACACAATTAAAACAAAATATCAAATTTATTTTAATACGGCAGGAAATTGCCTTACAAATCAGCACAACACCATTAAATAAGTGCATGATATTTTAAACGATGAGAATTTGTGTGAGTGTATAGTAGAGATATTAATGTAACTAGAACTCCGTCAAATAACTGCGCAGATTATATCTTACCTGATGCAACTATGCTAGAGCAAGAAGATTTTATAAGACCTAGTGCAGGATATTATAGCAATAAGCCTTATATTATTTATTGTCAAAAAGCTATCGAGCCAGTTGGTGAAGTAAAACCTATTTATGAAATGTGTCTTGAACTTGCTAAAGACTTGGCATAGAAAAAGAATTTAGCGAAGGAAGAACGCAAAAAGATTGGCTAAAATATCTTTATGAAGAAAAAATCCACTTTTGCCTAGTTTTGAAGAAATGTGCGAAAAAGGACTTGTAAAATTTGAGCCTGTAAAACCTGTAGTGGCATTACAAAGTTTTATAAAAGATCCCATCAATAATCCTTTAAAAACTCCTAGCGGAAAGATAGAAATTTATAGCAAAAAACTTGGAAATTAAAAGAAGGACAACAATAATGCCTATTCCTGTTTTTGAAAGCCAAAGAGAAGGGATTTTGGATCTATTAAAACAAAAGTATCCTT
The DNA here is from genome assembly GCF_001762855.1 of Campylobacter sp. BCW_6467. Lineage (NCBI taxonomy): Bacteria > Pseudomonadati > Campylobacterota > Epsilonproteobacteria > Campylobacterales > Campylobacteraceae > Campylobacter > Campylobacter sp. BCW_6467. Next base: position 23,420 of record NZ_MJXP01000020.1, read on the forward strand.
TGCAATTTTTTGGCTATCACTACAAAGGCAGAACGCATTCTAGCTTTTGGGAAATTCCACAAATTAGAGAAGCTAATCCACAAGAAATTTGGATAAATACTATAGATGCAGAGTAAAGAAGTATCAAAACAGGCGATGTGGTGCAAGTAAGAAATGACTTAGGAATCATACCAGGTTGTGCAGTAACCCCGCAAGATGCATGGGTAAAATATGAAAATGGCATCGATGTGGGAACTTGTGTGAATTCTTTGGCAAGTATAGTGCCAACTGCTATTTCTAAAGGAAATGGACAACATTCTATTTTAGTTGAAATTGCAAAAGTTTAAGGAGAAAAAGATAAAATTAGAAGAAAATTCACAATTTGGTTTTATACTAGATCAAAGCAAATGCGTAGACTGTAGGACTTGCTCACTTTCTTGCAAGGATTATAAAAATATGCCTGTGGGTTAATTTTCGCCGTGTATTTGAGACTGAAGCGGGAAATTGGACAGCTAAAAAAGATGGAAGTTTTGAGCAAAATGTTTTTGCTTACTACACTTCTATTTCTTGTAATCATTGCTCTAATCCATCTTGTCTTAAAGCTTGTCCAACCGGTGCAACAACGAAAATAAATGGGGCATAGTAGCAATCGATGATAGTATGTGTATAGGCTGCAAAGCTTGTGCTATAGCATTTCATTATGGCGCACCTCAATTTAACCATGAAAGTGGTCATATGAGCAAATGCGATGGGTGTTATGAGAGATTAAAAGAAGGTAAAAATCCAAAGGAATTTGCAATGGTGGTTGCTTTTATCCCTTCATTTTTTCATTTAAATGATATTATACACATTGTTAATGTATTAAATAGAATGGGTGTTTTTTATGCAAACAATGAGTGGCATATAGGCTGGATGAATAATGAAATTTTATTTATATCTCTTGTATGTGCTTTGGGCTTTTTGCTTTATCTAATAAACTTCAAATTGGGGCGGAGTATCTTACGCTAATATGTGGAATTTTAGGACTTTTCTTTATGAGTGGAGCTTATGACTCCATGCAAGAAAGTGTGCCTACTTGGGATTTTAAGATCACTTTGCTTTATTTTTTCGCTAGTACTATATTTTTAGGTGCTATTGTTTATTATTGTTTTTTTTGAAAATAGCGAACATGAAAAAAATGTCGTTTTTTACAGGACTTATGGGCATAGGGCTTTAAGCACTGCTATAGTTTTGCAAACCCTACATGTAGGACAAACTTGGATTATGGGGCTTGTAAACCCTTTTGAACTTTTAGGTGGAGCCTATGATTGGTTTATACCGCTTTCTTTTGCATTCTTAGGACTTGGGATTTTTACTTGGTATTTGCATAATTATTTACATGAAAAATTTAAAAGTAAATTTTTTGCTTATTTTTCCCTACTTTGCACATTTTTAGGGGTATTTACCACCAGAATGCTATTTTATGGACTTATAAATACTAGGACATTCTTAATGCAAAAATTGGCAATAGACATATTTATCAATTTTTTGCAAAATCCACCTAATCATTTTTTGCTAGAAAAACTTAAAAAATAAAAATTCTGGCAAAATTGGTTTTTAAAAAATAATAGCAAATTACAATGCACCGCTTTAAAGCTTTTATCATCTTCAAACGAAGATGATAAATTAATAGCAAGTGATTTTACATCTTTGTTTTTCAGCGATGTTGATTATGTAAAAGCACCGCCTTTTGCTTCTTTTTATCTTGATAAAAATAAAGAAATTTATTCAGATAATTCTGATAAAGTTAAGCAAATTTTTGCGCAAAATAACTTTTTTTCTTTTTTTAATGAAGAACCTGCAGATAGCTTGATAAATGAATTATTATTTATTAGTTTTTTAATCAAAAAACAAGATGATATAACTTTGCAAAAATTCTTAAAAGAAGAATTTTTTACTTGGTTTAACATGTGGAGTTTTGATGTTTATAATAAATCAAAATCTAATTTTTACAAAGCTTTAATAATGCTAATGAAAGATTTTTTCAATCAACTAAATACAAAATTTTAACACAAGTCAATTTTTTTCTCCTTTTTAAGATATAAAATATCTCTTTTACAATAAAAAGGAGAAATTATGACAAAAGAACAAATTCAAATCATCAAAGATTGTGTGCCTATTTTGCAAAAAAATGGAGAGGATTTAACCAATGAGTTTTATAAAATAATGTTTAATGATTATCCTGAGGTAAAACCTATGTTTAATATGGAAAAACAAATTTCAGGAGAACAACCAAAAGCTTTAGCGATGGCGATTTTAATGGCAGCCAAAAATATAGAAAATTTAGAAAATATGAGAAGCTTTGTTGATAAAGTTGCCATAACTCATGTTAACTTAGGGGTTAAAGAAGAGCATTATCCTATAGTTGGAGCTTGCCTTTTAAAGGCTATTAAAAATCTTTTAAATCCTGATGAAGCCACTCTTAAAGCTTGGGAAGTTGCTTATGGAAAAATTGCTGAATTTTATATCGATATAGAAAAAAAGCTCTATGATAAATAATACAAGCCCATTTTGGGCTTTAATCAAATTTTTCTACTAAATTTTTAGCTAATTCCTTTATATTCTCACCCTTTAATTCGCTGATTTCACCATTTTGAGCCAAGAAAATTCTATCAGCACTATCAAAATATGCATCATCATGTGTGATAGCAAAGATTGTTTTGCCTTGCTCTTTTAACAAAGGTAAAAGTTTTTTATAAAAAAATCTTCTAAAAACAGGATCTTGATCAGCCGCCCATTCATCAAGCACTAAAATATCCCTTTCTTCAAGCAAGGCTATAAGCATAGCTAAACGCTTTTTTTGCCCTGTAGAAAGTTTGGTTAAGGTCAGTTCATTATCTTTGACACTTGTTTTATCTTTAAGTTCTAAAAACTCCAACCAAAAAGCAATTTTTTCTTCGCTTGCAAAATTTTCTTTATTTAAGGTTTTAGTAAAAAGATGAAAATCGCTAAAAACAGCAGAAATAAGAGATCTATACTCATCTAACTTTTTATCATCTATAAGCGTATCATCAACATAAATTCCGCCTTTGCTTGGCTTAAAAAGTCCTGTCAAAAGCATACAAAAAGTGGATTTACCACTTCCATTTTTACCTATTAAAAATACCAATTCACCTTTTTTAAGTTCTATATTTACAGGATTTAAGTGAAAATTTTCTTCATAAGCAAATTGAGTATTTCTAAAAGAAATTTTTTTCCATTCGCTAATATAATGTGTTTTTTTAAAACCTTCTATATAATCATCTAATTCCAATTTTGCGATCTTATCCAAAGCGATTTTTGCCAAAAGCAAAGTAGGAAAAGATCCTATCATAGATACTAAAGGGGTTCGTAAAAACAAAATAGAAAGAGCTATAGTTGTAGCATCTGCAACACTTGCCCATTCAAATTTTAAAGCTAAGTAAAACTCTACGCCCACTAAAGCCAAAAGAGTTACATTTGTCCAGTTGTTTGAGAGATTGTTAAAAAGATTGCCTAAAGTACTATTTTTCTTTTTCAATCTTGCATTATTTTCAAATTCATCTTCATAATAAAGCTTAGCTCTATCACGATTGATCAAAAGTTCTTTATGTCCATCTAGTATATTTTGGTAATTATTTTGCAAAGCATCGTCATTTTCCCTTGCCTTTCGAAAATACTGATATACTTTCATCATCAAAAAATTATTAGTAATAAAAATAACCATAATCCATACCATACACAAAGCAAAAATTTGTGGTGAAAGATAACATAAATAAACACTAGTGCATAAAATCAATATACTTGATTGTAAAAAATCAGGCAATCTTAAAAGCCCAAAAGATATATTTCTCACATCACTTCCCAAAGAAGCTAAAATTCTAGCCTTACCTACTTTAGCCACTCTTAACAAAGGGGTATCTAAGATCTGCTTTACTACACGCCTTTGCATTTTAAAAATAAAATTTTGTCCAAAAATACTAAGTCCAAGTTCAACTATGGTAGAACTTATAAAAAATATCAAAAGCAAAACAATAAAATAAAAAATAGGAATGTTTTGTGCATTTTTAAGCAAATAATCATTGATAAAAACAAGAGTTAAAACTCCAACAGCACTTGTAATAAAAGAAAAAAGCAAAAAAGAAATCAACTTTAATTTATTTTGCTTAAGTAATTCCATAATAAAAGGCATTTATAAACTCCAAAATATAATTTTAATTATAACATTTTAAGAGTGATTATCAAAATTTTATTTTATCTTTTACTATAAAAACGGCACAAATAGCCAATAACGCTAAAAAAATCATATATATACTCATACCATATAAAAATGGATTTTCATTATTTACTCGCGAGTGTATTAAGCCAAAAAACGAGTTGCGGAGTAATACCGCCTGAAATTGCATAAGCAATATTATAAGAAAAAGAAATTCCTGAAAATCTTATTTTAGCTCTAAAAACTTCACTCATTAAAATAGGCGCAAACACATTAATCCCACCTAAAAAACAAACAATCGAATACAAAATACACACCAAAACCAAATTTTTAAGCTCATATAAAGCATAAAAATATAAAAAAGAAAAAAATACAAAAGTTAAAGAAAAGAAAATGCAAATTTTAAATAAACCAAATTTATCTACAAGATAACCCATAAAAGCCCCGCCTAAAGCTATTCCCAAAATTCCTAATATCTGCAAATAACTTCCTTCAACCCCATTTAAATTTAAAATACTAGGCATAAATTTAGGCATCAATAAAACAAGCACAATAACACAACCTGTTAAAACCCAAGTCATCATCATTGATGAAAATAAATTTTTTACAATATCCTTTTCTTTAAATAAATCTTTAAGTGGAAAAGAACTAAGCGATGATTCTTTTTTCATTTGTTTAAAAACAGGAGTTTCTTGCAAAAATCTACGCAAATAAATAGAAATAATCCCAAAAATTCCACCTACAAAAAAAGCAATACGCCATGCATAAGCAGCAATTTCTTCTATACTAAAAAAAGCATTAATGATTAAAAATACTATACTTCCTAACAAAATTCCTAAAGCCATAGCTGAATTTAAACAGCTTAAAAAGAAAGCTTTTTGTTTTTCTTGACAATGTTCTCTTACAAAAACCCAAGCTCCAGGCAATTCTCCACCTATAGCTATACCTTGAAAAATTCTTACAAGTATCAATAAAACAGGAGCTAAAAACCCAAGAGTTTCATAACCTGGAATAAAAGCTAAGACAAAGGTAGGAAGAACCATTAGTAAAATACTTAGCATAAACATATTTTTACGCCCAAATTTATCTCCAAAATGTGCCATAACTATACCACCTAAAGGACGTGCTAAATATCCAGCTGCAAATGCTCCATAAGTATTTAATAAAGCCCAAAATTCACTCATATCTTTAGGAAAAAATACATTGGCTATATATTCAACAAAAAAGACAAAAATAATAAAATCATAAAATTCTAAAGTTCCTCCTAGTGAAGAAAGTCCTAAGATCTTAATTTCCTTTGTTCCAAATTTTGATTTTCTCATTGATTAATTACCTTAAATTTTAAAAACATTGTTTTTATTATACTATAATCATTTCCAAAATATTATCTAAAAAATTTAAGGATAAATATGTTTAATTTTATAACCACCCTTTTAAAAACCAATCTTTATTTTTTAGAAGAAAAAACCACAAGTAAAAATTCAAATCAAATCCATATAATCTCACTTAAACAATCTGATGATGAATTTTTAAATTTATTATTTTCTTTTTTAGTGCCGCAAAACGATGAAGATAAAAATTTTATAAAAAAAACTCGCACAAAAATCAAAAGAAATGAGCATAATATTGCTCTGATAAAAAATCCAAATTTTAATGCTTTAATAGACACAGGGTTTTTAGATACTATTGACACATTAAAAGAAAAATTGCATATCCACAAAACCGATTTTAAAGATATCACTCATATTATCTTAACACATGCGCATCCTGATCATATAGGAGCTTTAATGAGCGAAGAAAATCTTTTTCCAAAAGCTCAAATTTTAATCGATAAAAAAGAATATGATTTTTGGATCAAAAGCGATAGACAAGAAATTAAAAACACCTTGCTTAAACTTAAAAATATAGAATTTATTAACCACTCTAAAGATTTGATTTTTCAAAATTCAGGCATTAAAGCCATACCTGCTTATGGACATACCCCAGGACAAAATGCTATAATAATTGATGATAAAATAGTCTTTTGGGGAGATTTACTTCATCTTTATGATATACAAATCCCAAAACCTAAAATCGCTATAAAATTTGATATAGATCAAAATGAGGCTATACAAACAAGGGAAAAACTACTTAAAGAATTTAAAGAAAGAAAACTCAAAGTTATAGGGACTCATGTGCCTTTTATCGAACCTAAATTTTTAGATTAATTACTTAAAAATTACTAAAAATTAAGTAAAAATTTTAATAATTTTTGCTAAAATTATAGCCTTTTTATTTCATGAAAGGAGAAAATTTTGGCAAAAGATGATGTAATCGAAATTGATGGCACCGTACTTGAAGCATTGCCTAATGCAAATTTCAAGGTTGAACTTGACAACAAACATGTAATTTTATGTCATATTGCAGGAAAAATGCGTATGCATTATATAAGAATAATGCCAGGTGATAAAGTAAAAGTAGAACTTACACCTTATAGCCTTGATAAAGGGCGTATAACTTTTAGATATAAATAATCTAAGTTATTTAAAAGCTAATTTTAGATAAAATTAGAGTTTTTGCGACAAATTACATCGAACTATATGAAGAAGTATTTTTAAAATCCACCACTTATTTTGAAAATAGTTGGTTATTCATAAAACCTGATGTAGTCGTAAATCAAGTGGAATTCATTCAAGGAGACGCTCATGAAAGTGAGACCATCGGTTAAAAAGATGTGCGACAAGTGCAAAGTAGTTCGCCGTAAAGGCGTGGTTCGCATTATTTGCGAAAATCCAAAACATAAACAAAGACAAGGATAAACATGGCTCGTATTGCAGGTGTGGATTTACCAAAGAAAAAAAGAATTGAGTATGGACTAACCTATATTTATGGTATAGGGCTTTTCACTTCAAGAAAAATTCTAGATAAAGTAGGAATTTCTTATGATAAAAGAGTTCATGAGTTAAGTGAAGATGAAGCAGCAGCTATCCGTAAAGAAATTCAAGAAAACTATATGGTTGAAGGGGACTTGAGAAAACAAGTTGCTATGGATATTAAAGCACTTATGGATTTAGGAAGCTTTAGAGGCTTAAGACACAGAAAAGGCTTACCAGTTCGCGGACAAAAAACAAAAACAAACGCAAGAACTAGAAAAGGTAAGAGAAAAACTGTTGGTGCAAAATCATAAGGATAAATCATGGCAAAAAGAAAAATCGTAAAGAAAAAAGTAGTTAAAAAAAATATAGCAAAAGGTATTGTTTATATCAGTGCGACTTTTAACAATACTATGGTTACAGTAACTGATGAAATGGGAAATGCTATCGCTTGGAGTAGTGCAGGTGGTTTAGGATTTAAAGGTTCTAAAAAATCAACTCCTTATGCAGCACAACAAGCAGTAGAAGACGCTTTAAATAAAGCAAAAGAACACGGAATTAAAGAAGTAGGCATTAAAGTACAAGGACCAGGAAGCGGTAGAGAAACTGCTGTTAAGAGTGTAGGTGCTATGGAAGGAATTAAAGTAACTTTCTTAAAAGATATCACTCCATTAGCTCACAATGGTTGCAGACCGCCTAAGCGTCGTCGTGTCTAAGATATTAAGAAAAATTTAGGAGAATATTATGGCAAGATATAGAGGACCAGTAGAAAAATTAGAAAGACGCTTTGGTGTTAGCTTAGCATTAAAAGGGGAAAGAAGACTAGCTGGCAAAAGTGCACTAGATAAACGCCCTTATGCACCAGGACAACACGGAGCAAGAAAAGGTAAAATTAGTGAGTATGGACTTCAATTAAGAGAAAAACAAAAAGCTAAATTTATGTATGGAGTAAGTGAAAAGCAATTCCGTCGTTTATTTGCTGAAGCAGCAAGAAGAGAAGGAAATACAGGGGTATTACTTATCCAACTTTTAGAACAAAGATTAGACAATGTAGTATATAGAATGGGTTTTGCTACAACACGTCGTTTTGCAAGACAACTTGTAACACATGGACATGTTTTAGTAAATGGTAAAAGAGTGGATATTCCTAGCTTTAGAGTAGAAGCAGGTGCTAAAATCGAAATCATCGAAAAAAGCAAAAACAATCCTCAAATTACAAGAGCTATCGAACTTACAGCACAAACTGGAATCGTTGCTTGGGTTGATGTTGAAAAAGATAAGAGATTTGGAATTTTCACAAGAAAACCTGAGAGAGAAGAAGTTGTCATTCCGGTTGAGGAAAGATTTATCGTTGAGCTTTACTCTAAGTAATAGGGGCTAAATATGAGAAACATTACAACATCTGCTTATACGCCAACAGAATTTACAATAGAAAACATTAGTGATACTGTGGCTAAAATCAGTGCTTGGCCTTTTGAGATCGGCTATGGAATCACCCTAGCCCATCCTTTACGCCGTTTGCTTTACACTAGCACCATAGGATATGCTCCAACTGCAATTCATATTGATGGCGTAGCTCATGAATTTGATAGCATGCGTGGTATGCTTGAAGATGTAGCACTTTTTATCATTAATCTAAAAAAACTACGCTTTAAAATTAAAGGCGAATCAAATAAAGAAATAGTAGAATTTAGCTTTAAAGGCTCAAAAGAAATTTACGGCAAAGATCTAAATAATGATCAAGTAGAAGTAGTAAATAAAGACACCTATCTAGCAACAATCAACGAAGATGCTGAACTCAAATTCACATTGATTGTTGAAAAAGGTATTGGCTATGTACCAAGCGAAGAAATTAAAGAGCTTATAAATGATCCTAAATTTATAGCTTTAGATGCTTTCTTTACACCTGTAAGAGAAGCAACCTATGATATTGAAAAAGTTTTATTTGAAGATAATCCTGATTATGAAAAAGTGGTTTTAACCGTAACAACTGATGGACAAATCACTCCAAATGAAGCTTTTCAAAATGCTTTAGAAGCTATGTATAAACAATTATCAGTATTTGATAAAATTACCAATGTTAGAAGTGTAATTAAAAATCAAGCAACAAGCAATGAACTAGAAAATACTAAATTATTGCAAAACATTACAGATTTAAATTTAAGTGCTAGAAGTTATAATTGTCTTGAAAAAGCAGGAGTAGTTTACATAGGCGAGCTTGCTTTGATGAGTGTAAGTGAACTTGCAGGGCTTAAGAATTTAGGTAAAAAATCTCTTGATGAAATTAAAAACATCATGGAAAGCATAGGTTTTCCTGTGGGAACTTCTAAGCTTAGCGATAATAAAGAAATACTTAAAAATAAAATCGCAGAATTAAAAGCACAAAACGAAGGATAAAGAATGAGACATAAACATGGATATAGAAAACTTGGCAGAACTTCATCTCATCGTGCTGCCTTATTAAAAAATTTAACTATAGCTTTAGTAAATAGCGGAAAAATCGAAACCACTCTACCAAAAGCTAAAGAATTAAGAGGTTATGTAGAAAGATTGATTACTAGAGCAAGACTTGGAGATTTTAACGCTCATAGAGCAGTTTTTGCTTCATTACAAGATAAAAACGCTACTAATAAATTAGTGACTGAAATTGCTCCGAAATTCAAAGATCGCAATGGTGGATATACAAGAATCATCAAAACAAGAATTCGCCGTGGTGATGCTGCTGAAATGGCTTTCATCGAATTTGTAGCTTAATCAAATCCTAGCTTTTGCTAGGATTAATACTTCAATTAAATACCCTAAAAATAAAAAGTTTTAAATAATTATTTTAAATAAAATTAAATTTATTTATTTTCTAAAACCCTTGCTAAAAATTCAACTACTTATGCTAATATAAGTTTTTAATTTTTAATTTCAAGGATATGTTATGCAAGAAAACACTCGTTTACGCATTGCGATACAAAAATCAGGTAGACTTTCAAAAGAATCCATAGAGCTTCTTTCAGAATGTGGTGTTAAAATGCATATCCATGAACAAAGTTTGATCGCTTTTTCTACAAATTTATCCATAGATATTTTACGCGTTAGAGATGATGATATCCCTGGGCTTATTTTTGATGGGGTTGTAGATTTAGGCATTATAGGGGAAAATGTTTTAGAAGAAAATGAACTTGAACGCCAGTCTTTAGGAGAAAATCCAAGCTATAAACTTTTAAAAAAGCTAGATTTTGGCTTTTGTCGTCTTTCTCTTGCCTTACCTCAAGAAAGTAAATTTCAAAATTTGAAAGATTTTGAAGGCTTAAGGATAGCTACTTCTTATCCACAACTTTTAAAGCGTTTTATGAAAGAAAATGGAATTAATTATAAAAATTGTATGCTTACAGGTTCTGTTGAAGTAGCCCCTAGGGCAAATTTAGCCGATGCAATTTGCGATCTTGTTTCAAGTGGAGCAACTTTACAAGCAAATAATCTTAAAGAAGTTAAAGTCATTTATGAATCTCGTGCTTGTTTGATTCAAAAAGAAAATGCTTTAAGCAAAGAAAAACAAGCCTTAGTGGATAAAATTATGTTGCGTGTAGCAGGAGTAATGCAAGCAAGAGAATCTAAATACATTATGCTTCATGCTCCAAAACAAAAGCTTGATAAAATTCAAGCCCTACTTCCAGGAGTTGAAAGACCAACCATCTTACCTTTAGCACACGATGAAAAAAATGTAGCTTTACATATGGTAAGTAAAGAAAATCTTTTTTGGGAAACCATGGAGGCTTTAAAAGAAGAAGGTGCGAGTTCGATTTTGGTTCTGCCTATAGAAAAAATGTTAAAGTGAGTAAAAAATGCAAATTTTAGTATATGATAATTTAGATGAAAAACAAAAAGAAGAAGCATTAAAACGCCCTGCTATAAGTGCGAAAGATGAAATTTCAAAAATAGTAAGTTCTATCATTAAAGAAGTGCAAGAAAAAGGCGATGAAGCTTTGATAGAACAAGCTTTAAAATTTGATAAGGCTGAAATTTCTAATATTAAAATCACTCAAGAAGAAATTACTCAAGCAAGCAATCGTTTGGATAAAGATTTGCAAGAAGCTATTTTAGTAGCTTATGAAAATATCAAAAAATTCCACGAAGCCCAAATCCCACATGAAATCGCTCTTGAAACTACAAAAGGCGTTAAATGTGAGGTTTTAACACGCCCTATAGAAAAAGTAGGACTTTACATACCAGGGGGTTTAGCACCTTTGTTTTCAACGGTTTTAATGCTAGCTATTCCTGCAAAAATTGCAGGTTGTGAAAAAATCGTTTTAGCAAGTCCTGCAAAAATCAATGATGCCGTGCTTTTTTGTGCTAAGCTTTGCGGCGTGGATGAAATTTATCAAATGGGTGGTGCAGGAGCTATAGCGGCTTTGGCTTACGGTACGCAAAGTGTTTTAAAGGTGGATAAAATTTTTGGCCCAGGAAATGCCTTTGTAACCGAAGCAAAACGCCAAGTAAGTAGCGATATAAACGGAGCAGCTATTGATATGCAAGCAGGACCTAGTGAAGTTTTAGTAATAGCTGATGATTTGGCTAATGAAAAATTTGTAGCTAGTGATTTGCTTTCACAAGCTGAACATGGTGCAGATTCTCAAGTGATTTTGGTGTGTTTAAGTCAAGATTTTGCTAAAAAAGCAAGCGATGAAGTCCAAAGTCAATTAGAACTTTTGCCTCGCAAAGAACTTGCAAGCAAAAGTATTGCGAATTCACGCATTATCATAGCTAAAGATTTAAATCAAGCTTTAGAAATTTCAAATCTTTATGCCCCTGAACATTTGATCATACAAACTCAAAATCCACGAGAACTTTTAAAAGGTGTAAAACACGCAGGATCGGTATTTTTAGGAGCTTATTCCCCAGAGTCTATGGGTGATTATGCAAGTGGGACAAATCATGTTTTACCTACTTATGGACTTACTAAAACGCATTCTAGTTTAGGTTTAGCAGATTTTAGTAAAAGAATGACCGTTCAAGAATTAAGTAAAGAAGGCTTTTTAGCTTTGGGTAAAAGTGTTGAAATTTTAGCGCAAAATGAGCATTTAGACGCACACAAAAATGCAGTAACTTTTCGTTTAGAGAGCTTAAAATGAGTCAAAAAATCCTTTTTATAGATAGAGATGGCACTTTAATAGAGGAGCCAAAAAGCGATTTTCAAATCGATACTCTTGAAAAATTGCGTTTTGAAAAAGATGCTATTCCTACTCTTTTAAAACTAAAAAATTTTGGATTTAAATTTGTCATGGTAAGCAATCAAGATGGTCTTGGAACGCCAAGTTTTCCAAAGGAAAATTTTGAAATTGCTCATGAAAAAATGCTTGATATTTTAAAAAGTTGCGGTATAGAATTTCAAGATATTTTTATTTGTCCGCATTTTGAAAATGAAAATTGTGCTTGTAGAAAACCTAAAACCGCTATGTTAGAAGAGTATATCAAACACGAACTTTATGATAAGGAGCAAAGTTTTGTTATCGGAGATCGTGAGAGTGATATGATCTTAGCTTCAAATTTAGGCGTGCGTGGTTTAAGATATGGCGAACTTTCTTGGAAAGAAATAGAAAATGAAATTTTAAGTTCTTTTAGAAGTGCGAGTTATCAAAGAACTACTAAAGAAACAGATATAAAAGTAAAAGTGTGCTTAAATGGGGGCAAGGTTAGCATTAAAACAGGTATTGATTTTTTTGATCACATGTTAGAGCAAATCGCTGTACATGGAGGCATAGGGCTTGAAATTTCTTGCAAAGGGGATTTAGAAATCGATGAGCATCATAGCGTTGAAGATGTAGCCTTAGCACTTGGAGCTTGTATCAAAAAAGCCTTAGGGGATAAAATCGGCATTGCAAGATATGGTTTTGCTTTACCTATGGATGAGTGTTTGGCAAGTTGTGCGATGGATTTTTGCAATCGTCCCCATTTAGTCTATAAAGCCAAATTTAAAAAATCTCATTTAGGGGCGGCTTTAAGCACAGAAATGATCGAGCACTTTTTTTATTCTTTAAGCTATGCTATGGGCGTGAGTTTGCATTTAAAAGTTAAAGGCAAAAACGATCATCATAAAGCCGAAGGGCTTTTTAAAGCCTTTGCAAAAGCTTTGAAAATGGCAGTGAAAATAGAAAGTGAAAATTTAGCCAGCTCTAAAGGAGTGATATGAAAATCATCATCATCGATACAGCCTGTGCGAATTTAGCATCTTTGAAATTTTGTTTGGATAGATTAGGTTTTAATGCAACTATCAGTAGGGATTTAAAAGAACTTGAAAGTGCGGATAAGCTTTTTTTACCTGGAGTGGGTACTGCAAAAGAAGCGATGAAAAATTTAGAACAATTTAATCTTATTGATTTTATTAAAAATACCAAAAAACCTTTACTTGGTATTTGTTTAGGTATGCAAATTTTAGGAAATTTTTCCGAAGAATTAAATCAAGAAACCTTAAAACTCATAGATTTTACAACTCAAAAATTTAAAGCTAAAGAAGGCTTTACTTTTCCACATATGGGATGGAATCAAGTTCATAGCTCTCATGCTTTGTTTAAAGGTTTAGAAGGGGCTTATTTTTATTTTGTGCATAGTTATTGTGTAGGACTTGGAGAATACACTATAGCAGATTGTGAGTATTCGCAAAAATTTAGCGCAAGTGTAATGAAAGATAATTTTTACGGGGTGCAATTTCACCCTGAAAGAAGCAGTGAAGCGGGAGAAATTTTAATTTCAAATTTTATTAAGGATATAGGATGACTCAAATCATACCCGCACTCGATCTTATAGATGGCGAAGTGGTGCGTCTTGTAAAAGGGGATTACGAACAAAAAAAAGTATATAAATACAATCCCTTAAAGAAATTTAAAGAATACGAAAAAGCAGGAGCGAAAGAACTTCATCTTGTAGATCTTACAGGCGCAAAAGATCCTAGCAAAAGACAGCTTGTTTTGATAGAAAAATTAGCTAAAGAAGTCAGTGTCAATCTACAAGTAGGTGGAGGCATACGCTCTAAAGAAGAAGTTAAAGCTTTGCTTGATTGTGGAGTAAAAAGAGTAGTGATAGGATCTATGGCGATTAAAGATGCGACTTTATGTCTTGAAATTTTAAAAGAATTTGGTAATGAAGTTATAGTTTTAGCCTTAGATACGATTTTGAAAGAGGATTATGTTGTGGCTGTAAATGCTTGGCAAGAAGCAAGCGATAAGAAGCTTATGGAAGTTTTAGATTTTTATAGCAATAAAGGCTTAAAACACATACTTTGCACAGATATTTCAAAAGATGGCACCATGCAAGGAGTAAATGTAAGACTTTACAAACTTATCCATGAAATTTTTCCTAATATTTGCATTCAGGCAAGTGGTGGAGTAGCGAGCTTAAAAGACCTTGAAAACTTAAAAGGAATTTGTAGTGGGGTTATCGTAGGAAAAGCTTTATTAGACGGAGTTTTTAGCGTAGAAGAAGGGATAAGATGCTTACAAAACGCATAATTGCATGTTTAGATGTCAAAGATGGCAGAGTAGTAAAAGGAACACAATTTAAAAACCATAAAGATATGGGAGATATCATAGAGCTTGCTAGGTATTATTCTCAAAATGGTATTGATGAGCTTGTTTTTTATGATATTGCTGCAAGTGCTAGAAAAGAACGCATATCAAGAGAATGGGTAAGTGAAGTAGCAAAAAATATCAATATTCCTTTTTGTGTTGCAGGGGGTATTAAAAGCGAAGAAGATGCAGCTGAACTTTTGGCTAATGGGGCAGATAAAATTTCTATCAATTCTCCTGCTTTAAATGATCCAAGCCTAATCACACGCCTTGCTAAAAGCTTTGGCGTGCAATGCGTAGTAGTAGGGATTGATAGCTTCAAAGATGAAAATGGAAATTTAAAAGTATTTCAATACACAGGCGATGAAAAAACAAGCAAACATAGTGGAAAAAGCACTTTAGAATGGGTTAAAGAAGTACAAGATCTAGGTGCAGGCGAAATTGTTTTAAATATGATGAATCAAGATGGCGTTAAAAATGGCTATGATTTAGAACAATTAGAAGCTGTATATAAAATTTGCAAAGTACCTTTGATCGCAAGCGGGGGAGCGGGAAAAATGGAGCATTTTTTAGAAGCTTTTAAACTAGGTATAGATGGGGCTTTAGCTGCTTCTGTTTTTCATCAAAAACTTATAGACATTAAAGAATTAAAAATTTATCTTAAAAATCAAGGTTTAAGTATAAGGATATAATATGCAAAATTTCAAAGAACTTAATGAAAAAATTGCTTGGCAAAAAGTGGATCATCTTTTACCTGTCATCATCCAAGATGCAAAAACTTGTGAAGTTTTAATGCTAGGCTTTATGAATAATGAAGCCTTAGAAAAAAGCTTAGAAAGTGGTAAAGTAGTCTTTTTTTCACGCACAAAACAGCGTCTTTGGATGAAGGGTGAAGAAAGTGGAAATTTCTTAAATATCGTAGATTTAAGCTTAGATTGTGATAATGACACGCTTTTAATTTTAGTAAATCCTGTAGGACCTACTTGTCATACGGGCGATATTTCTTGTTTTGAAAAAATTTCTAAAAATGCGGATTTTGTTTTTCTAGCCAGACTTGAAAAGCTTATTAATGCACGCAAAAATGCCAATGAAAATACTTCTTATACAGCAAAACTTTTCAAAATTGGCACAAAACGCATCGCACAAAAAGTTGGTGAAGAAGGCGTAGAAACAGCTTTAGCAGCGACAGTAAAAGATAAAGAAGAGCTTATTTGTGAAGCAGCGGATTTAATGTATCATTTAAGTGTTTTACTTGCAGATGCAAATCTTAGTTTCTCAGATGTGATTTCAAAGTTAAAAGAAAGACATAAAGCTTAAAGCTTTATGTAAATAAATTTAATCAATGCAAGGCTTCGTTAAGTTTGACTGCTTTTTTATTTAAAGCTACTATCATAGCACCACTTATAGAATCTTGACGGAAATGTAGTCCATTTAAACCTTTAAGCTCTAAGCCTTTATAAATTTCTTTATCAAAATTAAAATAAGGATTAAGTTTAGCAAGTTCCTCAGCATCTTTGAGTAAAAATTTCGTTCCTTCTAGCACTGCAATACCTGCATCAACTATACAATTATCCCCTAAAGGAATTCCTGTCACTGAATTAGCCCCTAAAAGACAAGCCTTACCTACACTTATAGCATTACCACTTGTTCCACTTAAAACACCTAAAATCGAAGCTCCACCACCCACATCAGAACCTTCTCCTACTATAGCACTCGAGCTAATACGCCCTTCAACCATGCAAGCTCCTGTTGTGCCTGCATTAAAATTCACATAACTTGCCCCTGGCATGATGGTTGTTCCTGCTGCTAAAGACGCACCCATTCTTACTTTAGAACTTTCTAAAATTCTTGTATTATCCTCAGGGATAATATGTGCTAAAAATCTTGGGAATTTATCAACAAAATCGATTTTTGGATATTGATTGCTCATTTTTAAACGCATTTCATTTGCTCTTAAATACTCAAGCTCGATAGGTTTATCATCGCTCCAAGCTACATTGCTTAAAAGTCCAAAAGCTCCATTTAGATTAATACTTCTTAAAGGCACTTTTTTAGTAGAAAGCAAATAAAGTTTTAGATAAACACTTTCTACGCTTAAAGGTTCTTTATCCTCAAAAAGACAAACAAAAGCAAATTCATCGTCTTTAAATTTATCTTTGATAATCTTTAATAAATCAATATTTTGATGCCCTTCTTCTTCTAAAAAAGGTTTAAAACAAGAAAGTGCAAAATCAATATCTTCTAATTTCAAAGTTTGCACAAACTCACTCGCATTAAAATCAATCTCCACACCCCTTTGCATAAAAGCTTCAAGCATGATTGCTGCTGAGCCAAAATTTTGCTCATAATTAATCAAAGCAAAACTTGCTTGCAAGATTTTATTTTTATTTAGCTGTCCTCTATCAAGCCTTGCTATACCAAAAGCTTTAGGTTTTTTATAGCCGCTTTTTTGCTCGATTTGTTTGATTAAATGTAAAAAATCTTCTTTAGTATTAATCATTTTCTTTTCCTTATCCACTTAATTTTTAATGCGAACACGCACTTTTTCCATTCATCACAGGTTGTATAGCAGAATTATCCGCACCGCCTTCATTGTTAATCTTTTCTATAAAGCTCCAAATTTTTTCAGCCGCCATTAAATAACGCTTTGAACTCACACTTTCAGGGTGATAAAAACTCACAGGCTTGCCTTCATCTCCACCTTCTCTTACTATCATTTCTATAGGAATTTGTGCTAAAACTTCACTTTTATAAGCTTTTGCCATATCCTCAGCTGTTCCTTTGCCAAAAATATCATACTCTTTACCATTATCAGGACATAAAAATCCACTCATATTTTCAATCACACCCGCTATAGGAATGTGAAGTTTATTAAACATATCTAAAGCTCTTTTACTATCGTCTAAAGATACGGTTTGAGGTGTGCTTACGCAAACTCCTGCAGTAATAGGAATACTTTGTGCAGAAGTAATTTGCGCATCACCTGTTCCTGGAGGCATATCTAAAAACAATACATCAAGTTCAGGCCAAATCACATCAGCTAAAAGTTGCTCGATTGCTTTCATAATCATAGCTCCACGCCACATAAGACCTTGACCCTCTTCGATCAAAACCCCCATACTCATCATATAAACACCATGAGTTAAAATAGGCTTTAATCTCTGCCCTACTACTTCAGGCTGAGTTTTGGTTTCACCTAGCATTCTTGGAATATTTGGCCCATAAATATCCGCGTCTAAAATACCTACTCTTTTTCCCATTTTAGCCATGGAAATTGCTAAATTTACTGTAGTTGTAGATTTACCCACACCACCTTTTCCACTTGAAACCATGATGAAATTTTTTACTTGTGGAGCGATATTTTTTCCACTTCTTGAATTACTTTTTTCTTCAGGAATTTTTGGAGTGATGATATTAAGTTCGATATTTTTTAAAGCCAAACTCGATAAAGCTTCAGTAGCATTTTTACGAATTTCATTGGCTACTTCAGGATTTGCTGAAACGATTTCTATATCAATAAATACACCATCATCTTGAATTTTAATATCTTTTACAAAGTTAAAACTCACTATATCCTTTTCAAAACCAGGATATTTTACAGTTTTTAATTTCTCTAAAATTTGTTCTTTCATGTTTTTTCCTTATCTTTTAAAAAAATCAATTTTACTAATAAAATGATAAAATTTAGCTTTTTATAAGTGTATAATATGGTAACATTATAAAAACCAACAATATTAAAAAGAGGAATGAAAAAATGAGTGAAATGAGCCTCATTATGTTAGCAGCTGGAAATTCTACTCGTTTTAACACAAAGGTAAAAAAACAATTTTTACGACTTGGAAATGACCCTCTTTGGCTTTATGCAACAAAAAATTTAAGCTCTTTTTATCCTTTTAAAAAAATAGTTGTTACCTCTAGTAATATCGCTTATATGAAAAAATTTGCTAAAAACTATGAATTTATAGAAGGTGGTGATACCAGAGCAGAATCCTTAAAAAAAGCCTTAGCGCTCATAGATAGTGAATTTGTTATGGTAAGTGATGTAGCAAGGGTATTGGTGAGTAAAAATTTGTTTGATCGTTTGATTGAAAATTTAGATAAAGCAGATTGTATTACCCCTGCTTTAAAAGTTGCAGATACAACACTTTTTAACAATGAAGCCTTACAAAGAGAAAAAATCAAACTCATTCAAACCCCTCAAATTTCTAAAACCAAATTGCTTAAAAAAGCTTTGGATCAAAACCTAGAATTTACAGATGATAGTACAGCTATAGCTGCAATGGGTGGAAAAATTTGGTTTGTTGAAGGTGAAGAAAATGCAAGAAAACTAACCTTTAAAGAAGATCTTAAAAAGCTTGATTTACCTAAACCTAGCTTTGAAATTTTTACTGGCAATGGTTTTGATGTGCATGAATTTGGAGAGAATCGCCCTTTGCTTTTAGCAGGAGTGCAAATTCATCCTATTATGGGGCTTAAAGCACACAGCGATGGAGATGTTTTAGCTCACTCTTTAACCGATGCGATTTTAGGTGCTGCAGGACTTGGAGATATAGGAGAGCTTTATCCTGATACTGATATGAAATTTAAAAATGCCAACTCCATGGAGCTTTTAAAACAGGCTTATGATAAAGTCAGAGAAGTAGGTTTTGAACTCATTAATATAGACATTTGCGTCATGGCACAAAGCCCTAAACTTAAAGACTTTAAACAAGCTATGCAAAGCAATATAGCTCATACTTTAGACTTAGATGAATTTAGAATCAATGTTAAAGCCACAACAACGGAAAAATTGGGTTTTATTGGAAGAAAAGAAGGTATGGCGGTGCTTAGTAGTGTAAATTTAAAATATTTTGATTGGACAAGATTATGAAAGTTTTAATTATTGAAAATGAAATTTATCTAGCGCAAAGCATTAGCATTAAACTAAGTGATGCTGGATATAGCTGTGAAATTATAAACTCGTTTGATGAATACAATGGTGAAAAATACTATGATATTGTACTGCTTTCTACAAATACTAATAATTTTCTAAAAGCCGTAGGTCAGTTTAAGCATAGTATTATTATTTTGCTTATTTCTTATATAAGCACAGATACAGTTTCAAATCCTTTGAAATTAGGTGCTAGTGATTATATTCAAAAACCCTTTATGATAGAAGAGCTGATTAGAAAAATAAAGCATTATCAAGATTTTAGAAAACTTTCAATCCTTAATAAAGCTTATCAAAGCTATATCAAATCAAGATTAGAAACAATCAAAATTCCAGAGTATAATTATAAAAAATTAAAACTTCCATTGATATTAAAATCCAACAAGCAAAGCAGTGCTGATGCTTTTGTTTTTAATTATGCAAATGAATGTGACATTACTCTTTCTTTTATTGATTTAACATCTACAAATTCAGTTGAAAAAGTTATGAAACTTCCCACAGAAAACAATCTCTTATTTTTGAGTAATTTTCAAGCATTAAAAGCAGCAGAAAAGGAAAAACTCCTAGATTTTATACAAAACAAAAATGTTATTTTGCATACCAATTCAAATACAGATGATTTAAAAATAAACTGCATTAATTTAAATGATAATGAAAAAAATATCGATAGCAATGAAATTTTAACCATAGATGAGTATGTAAAATATGTTATTATAAACTACCAAAATATATTTCCTGATACTGATCTTTCAAAAAAATTAGGCATTTCACGTAAATCTTTATGGGAAAAAAGGAAGAAATATGAAATCAGCAAGAAAAAATAAAAACATTACCATAGATCAAAATGAATTTGGCATCTTATCACTTATTAAAGAAGGTTTGCTAGGCACTTGCACTCATTTAATGAATGAAAAAGAAGTCAATGAAATCATTAAATCAGGAAAATTTAAAGGAGAAAGTTTTCCCTATCCCTTAAGCTTTGCACCAAAAAATGCTGAAGAAGCACTAAATGATATAAAATCTGGCGATAGAATCGATCTCATACTAGATGAAAAAGTAGTAGGACATATAGATTTTAAAAGCCAATTTAAAAATAATAAAAAATTTTCTGATATTTTCAATCCCAACACTTGCTCTCTAAAAGACATAGGAACAACTTGCATAAGTGGAAAAATAGAAATTTACAATTCTCAAATTAAAAAAATAAAAGAAAATTTTCAACAAATCAAAAACAATCTTAATGCACAAAAAATTACCGCTATAGTTTCAAGTTTTGATCCTTTGCATCGTGCCCATGAAAGAATGTTTCGTTGGACTATTGATAAAGCAGATTTAGTTGTAATTTTTCTTGTAGAATCTTTTGATACAAATGGGTTTGAATTCGAACTTAAAGAAGCTTATTTGAAAAAATTTATTCAAAACTATCTTCCACCGGATAGAATTTTCATTTTTCCATTAAAAAATATTAATATTTTTCACGCTCATTTAAATCCTGGCCTAGAAAGCATTATCGCAAAAAGTCTAGGTTGTACCAAACTAGTAGTAGGACAAAATCATACAGGACTTGGAATGTTTTATGATGATAATCAACCAAAAACCATACTTGATGATTTTTCCAAGGACTATGGCATAGAAGTGATTGTTTTGCCTGAATTTGTATTTTGCGATCAATGTCGCATGATTGTTAGCACAAGATCTTGCCCTCATGGTTGTCATCACCATTTGCACTATAATTCTCAGTCTTTAAAAGATTTGTTAAGAGCGGGCATCATTCCTCCAGCAATTTTCATGCGTAAGGAAGTATCTAGTGTTATTTTAACTTCTCTTTTTCCAAATAGATTAAAAAATATGCAAAAAATTTATAATGAGCTTTTTCCAACTGATGGAATTTTAGAATACAAAAATGATGAAGAATTTTATCAAAAACTTTTAGAAATTCATCAAATGTCTTATATGGTGTAACAAAATGCAAAAATTATTTTTAACTTTTTTTTATTCAGGTTCTATAAAAAAGGCAAGTGGGACTTTTGGTACTATCGCTGCTTTAATACCTGCTTTTTTTATACTTAAATATCTTGGGATTAATACTTTGTTTTTACTAAGTATTTTAATTTTTGTTGCAAGTATTCGTGTTATAGATGATTATGAAAAAAAAACAGGAATTCACGATGACAAACACATAGTTATCGATGAAGTTGCTGGGGTTTTTCTTGCTTGTGCTATTGCAGCAAGCGTTGAAAACTCGATAGTCAATTTTGTTTTGGCTTTTGTTTTATTTAGACTCTTTGACATTACAAAACCTTCTATTATTGGCAAGATAGATAAAAAAGTCAAAGGCGGACTAGGTGTAATGCTTGATGATATGCTAGCAGGATTGTTTGCTGGACTTTTAAGTGCGGTAATTTATGGATTTTTACTTAAATTTAATTTAGTTTTTTGGGATATAAATTTAAAAGATTTATTTTGAAATTTTGCTTAAATTAATTAAATTTTAAATTTTATTCTTATATAATTTAGTCTTTAATTTCAAAAAAGGAAAATATAAATGGCAAACCATAAATCTGCTGAAAAAAGAGCAAGACAAACTATTAAAAAAACAGAAAGAAATAGATTCTATAGAACAAGACTTAAAAATATAACTAAAGCTGTAAGAGAAGCTGCAGCAAATGGAGATAAAAATGCTGCTAATGAAGCTTTAAAAGTAGCTAATAAAAGCATTCATGCTATGGTAAGTCGCGGTTTCATTAAAAAACAAACTGCTTCTCGCCGTGTAAGCCGCTTAGCCCTTTTAGTAAATAAAATCGCATAATTTTCTATATAGTTTTTAATGTTAGCTAGCAAACTAGATCCTTTTTTAAAACGCTTTGAAGAGTTAAATTCTCTTCTTAGCAGTTCTGATATACTCAACGATATCAGTAAAATGACTACACTCTCTAAAGAACAAAAAAATTTAGAACCTATCGTTTTAAAAGCTAAAGAGTATTTAAAAACTTTAGACAATATAGAAGAAAATAAAGCTTTGCTAAACGATCCAGAACTTGGGGAACTTGCAAAAGAAGAACTAAAAATTTTAGAAGAATTAAAACCAAAACTTGAAGAAGAGATTAAAATTTTACTTCTTCCTAAAGATCCCAATGATGAAAGAAATATTTTTCTTGAAATTCGTGCAGGCACAGGTGGCGATGAGGCATCTTTATTTGTAGGAGATCTTGTAAAAGCTTATGCAAGATATGCTGAAAATCGCGGCTATAAACTTGAGATTGTAAGCTCTAGCGAAGGAAGTGTAGGTGGATTTAAAGAAATCATCATGCTTGTTAAAGGAACAGGGGCTTATTCAAGACTTAAATATGAAGGTGGAACGCACCGTGTTCAAAGAGTTCCTCAAACAGAATCCCAAGGACGCGTGCATACTTCTGCTATCACCGTGGCAGTAATGCCAGAAGTTGATGATATAGAAATCGAAATCAATCCAAACGATCTTAAAGTTGATGTTATGCGATCTTCAGGACATGGTGGACAAAGTGTAAATACTACTGATTCGGCTGTTCGTATCACTCATATCCCTACAGGTATAGTTGTAGTCAATCAAGATGGAAAAAGCCAACACAAAAATAAAGAAAGTGCGATGAAAGTCCTAAAAGCAAGGCTTTATGAAATGCAAGAGAGTGAAAGACTAGCAAAAGAAAGTGAAGCAAGAAAATCACAAGTAGGAAGCGGAGATAGAAGCGAACGCATTCGCACTTACAATTTTCCACAAAATCGTATCAGTGATCATAGAATAAATCTTACTTTATATCGCTTAGATGCCATTATGCAAGATGGGCTTTTTGATGAAATCATAGAACCTTTAATCACTCATCATCAAGCCCAAGCTTTACAAGAACAAAATTTATAAGATTTTATACAAATTAATGCTTATGTGGGAATTTATGTGGATTTCCACTAGCACCTACATGTGTAACATTTCCATTTTCTATATCATAAGCTTGACCAAAACCTTTTACAAAGCGTCCTTTTTTAAATTCAAGCTTTACTAGATGAAAATCAAGCATCTTGCGTATAGTTTTAATGCCTCCTTCTCCTCCGGTTTGTTTTTCAAACTCATCATAAATTTGATCAAATCTTTCACCTCTCTCTAAAAAGCTTGCATTTACTCTATAGCGCAATCTTTTGCGCAGTATAACAGAAGCAGCTTTACTCTCATCCTCTAAAAACATTATTTCTATATTGTTTGGATTTACTTTGATGTTGTTAAAATGTTCGCTTACTTCACTTATATAAATATAATTTCCCCATTGTGTGCTTACAAAAGGTGCATACGAGCAAACAACTTCTCCATTTGCATTTAAAGTTGCCAAAGCTACAGAATTAAAACTTAGCATAAATTCATTTAATTCTTTTTCTACGCCACTAAAATTTTGCTCGCTCTTTGCACTCATGCAAAGGGATATTATAGTATCTTTAATCGTGTTTTCATCGGCTTTTTTAGGAAATTCCACTCGTAAATTTTCTTTATCATTGTAAACAAGATCCAAGCCATTAAAATCAACACTTTTTAGAAAAACATCTTGCACTTGCTCAATACCACCAAATTTTTTACAAAGATCAACTAAATTTGATTTATGATGATCATTCATATGAGAAATAATGCTTTCAAAATTCATTTTTATCCTTTCTTGACTTTAAAATAAAATATTAAAAAAAATGGTATCAATTATCAAATTAAAAAGCACTTAAAATATAAAAATTATCTATTTTAACAAAAATTTATACCAAATTAAGTTAATAAAGGATAAATTTAGTTCTAAATTATTATGATATAAATTATCATTATTTATTTTATTTAAGGAGTAAAATTTGTACCCAAATAAAAAAGTTTTTAAATTATCTTTATTTGCATTATTACTAATAACTAATTTAAATGCACAAGAGTCAAATGAAGCTATCAATCTACAAAAAGTTGTTGTTAGTGCAATAGGTTTTGAGCAAGATGCGGACTCAAATTTACGCAATGTAATCAGCATAGAAGGCAAAGATCTACAAAATAAAGGTTATGTTTCCTTAGAACAAGCCTTAGAAAGAATTTCGGGCATTAGTTTTGTAAACTTTGGACTTGGACGCAATATAGATATGCGTGGACAAGGAGATAAATCCAATATAGCTGTAAAAGTTATGATCGATGGGCGTGCTATTAATGTTCTTGATAATTCCCATGGTGTAACCCCGCTAGATAGTATCAATTTAGATAATGTAGAACGCATAGAAATCATACCTGGAGGTGGTTCTGTGCTTTATGGAAGTGGTACTAGAGGGGGCGTGATTAATATCATTACAAAAAAACAAAAATCAGATTCTTTTGCTATAAATTTAAAAAGCAGTGCTTATGATCATGGTGGACTAGGTGGAAATTTAGGTATCAATGGCGCCAAACAAATAAATGAAAATTTAGCTTTTAGCTTTGATATACAAAGTTTTAACCTTGATGGATATCAAGAAGGTTATAATGAAAAAGGTTATTTTATCAACACAAAAACCTATATTGATATCAATGATAATAGTGATTTAACTTTGGGGTATAATTATTTTAAAAGCAAAAATACCAGCAGTGGCTATCTAACAAAAGCACAAGCTCAAAGCGATCCAACTCAAAAAGGCAATAGTGACAATATCACACAAATCAATCGTCCTGAAATTTCTTTGGATTATCATTACTATTTTGATGATATATGGGAATTTAACCTAGAAGCTTTTTGGCAAAATCAAAAGATCAATTATCTAAAAGATGTTTCTACAATGAGCTACATGAATATGAGTCTTCCTGTATATCAAAATGGAAGTGGTTTTGAAGACACACTTACAGGGATAAGTTTAAAAAATAAGCTAAATTATGCAAATAATTCTTATTTTATTTTTGGTTATGAATTTGCAAACCATGATGCAAAAAGAACAAGTATTATTCATTATGATGTAAATAGTCCTAATTTTCAAATGAGTCACACCATGACAACGCTTATGGATATGGATAAACAAAGCCATTCTATTTTCGCTCTTGATTCTCATGAATTTAACGATATTTTTAGTATTTCAGGTGGAGCTAGATATGAATTTAGCTCTTATGATACCGATAGATCTTATAGAAATGAAATGAGTATGAACATACCCCGACCCCCATCATCTAATATTATAGACTCAACAACCCTTTTTAATACCAATAAAAACACCAATAATTTTGCTTTTGAAATCACTCCTAACTTTAAATACTCTGACACAGGCAATCTTTATCTTAAATACGAAAGAGGTTTTGTTTCTCCTACACCTGCTCAGTTTGTCAATCGCAACAACAACACTAGTAGTGGAATACCACCCTATTATTCGTCGAACCTAAAAGCTGAGATCTTTGACACCTTTGAACTAGGAATTGATGATTTTTGGTGGGATTTTTACGGCTTTAATCTAACTTTATTTTACACCCTAAGCAAAGATGAAATTTCTTATCTTGGAAACCCTCATTCTACTAGTGGATCTTGGTGGAAATATTATAATATAGATCAAACTCGCCGTTTAGGAGTAGAATTAAGCCTGAGTCAAAATTTCTTAGATGATGATTTAATCTTTAGAGAAAGTCTAACTTATCTTGATGCTAAAATTTCTAAAGGTGTTAATGACGGCATGAGAATTCCTTATGTTTCAAAAATCAAAGCCACAGCTGGACTTGAATACGCTTGGAATAAAAATTTCTCAAATTTTATTGATTTAACCTATTTTTCTAGAGCAAAAGATGGTGGAACTATAGATGAAAATACAGGAAAAATGTCTAAAAATTCTTGGATAAGGGATTATTTTTTAACAGATATTGGCATGAAATATAATTATAAAAAATTACAAATTTTAGCAGGAATTCGCAATCTTTTCGATAAAAGATACTACACCTATCAAGATAGTATAAATGATCAATACCTAGTTGGAAATGGCAGAAACTACTATGTTGAATTTAAATACGCATTCTAAAATTTTAGTGATTATAGGGCTTTTAGTAGCTTATATAATCGCTTCTTTTACAGCACTTTGCTTAGGAGATGAGAATTTAAACCCAAAAGAACTTTTTTCGTATATCTTTAGCCAAGATGAAATTTTAAGACAAATCATCATAGATGGACGCTTACCACGGATTATAATGGCGATTTTAATCGGTATGCTTTTAGCTAGTAGTGGGGCTATCACTCAAAATGTATTTTCAAATCCTATAGCCGATCCTTATATCATAGGTATAGCTTCTGCGGCAACCTTTGGAGCGGTTTTGGCGTATTTGTTAAAATTGAATGATTATTATTATGGAATTTTAGGTTTTGTTTGCTCTGCCTTTTTTGCCCTAGGAGTTTTTAAAATTTCTTCTAAAGCCTCTATAGCAACTTTACTCATTATCGGCATAGCAGCTTCATCTTTTTTAGGAGCTTTTACTTCTTTTTTCACCTATCTTATAGGCGAGGATTCTTTTAAAATAGTCGCTTGGCTTATGGGAAATATAGGCAATGCTTCTTGGTTTCGTGTAGGAATTTTAATCTTGCCTTTAATTTTTTGTTTGTTTTATTTTTACGCTCATAAAAACGAATTAAACATACTTTTAAGCGGAGATGATGAAGCTAGAAATCTAGGGGTAAATGCTCAAAAATTAAAAATAAATTTACTCATTGTCTCATCCTTAGCTGTATCTTTTGCGGTTGCTTTTAGCGGACTTATAGGCTTTGTTGGACTCATCATTCCTCATACTATAAGACTTTTGCTTAAAAATTATAATAATGCCTTAGTTATCCCTTTATGTACAGCATTTGGAGGATTATTTTTACTTATTTGTGATACTTTAGCAAGAACTCTTTTAGCTCCTGTGCAAATTCCGATTGGAATTTTAACTGCATTTTTTGGAGCTCCTATTTTTTTATACTTAGCTTTAAGCGCTAGGAGATTTTTATAATGCTAAAAATACATAATTTAAGCTTTGCTTATCACCAAAAAGATTTACTAAAAAACATTCATTTAGAACTTAAAAACCAAGCTTTTATAGGAATTTTAGGGCCAAATGGCTCGGGCAAAAGCACTCTTTTAAAACTTATACTTAAAAATTTAAGTCCAAATAAAGGAGAGATAAGTCTTTTTAACACAAATATCAAAGATTTTTCTCTTAAAGAATTTGCCAAAATTTGTGGCTTTGTGCCTCAAAAATCAGAATTAAACACCCCTTTAAAAGTCATCGATGTGCTTTTAATGAGCAAATATGCGAATTTAAAACACGCTTTTAGTTCTTATTCTAAAGAAGATATTTTAGAAATTAAAGAATTTGCTAAGGATTTAAGACTTGAAAATTTTCTAGAAAGAAGCATACTTTCTTTAAGTGGGGGTGAATTTCAAAGAATGCTTTTAGCAAGAGCTTTGCTTAAAAAGCCAAAAATTCTTTTTTTAGATGAACCCACTTCAGCCCTTGATTTAAACTATGCTATAGAGCTTTTAAACCTTTGCGAAAAACTAATTAAAGAAAAAAATATAGCCGTTGTTGCTATCTTGCATGATTTAAATTTAGCTTCTATATTCTGCGATAAAATCCTTTTTTTAAAAGAAGGGGAGATAAAGTATTTTGGAACGAGCAAAGAGCTTTTTACTCAAGAAATTTTAAAAGAAATTTATGATTTAAACTGCGAGATTATTTATAAAAATTCTAAACCTTATATTTTAGCTTTAAAGGAGAAAAAATGAAAAAAATTTTAATTATTATGAGTTTGTTTTTAATCGCACTAAATGCAAAAGAACGCCTTGTAGTGCTTGATCCTGCAAGCATAGAAACCCTTTTTATGCTTAAGGCTGAAGATCAAATCGTAGGCATTGCCACTTTACAACACTCAAATATCTATCCTAAAGATCAAACCTCAAAACTTACAAGCGTAGGCACTTTTTCAAATCCTTCACTTGAAAAAATAGTAGCACTAAAACCAAGTTTGGTGATTTTAAGCTCTTATTCTTTAAATTTAGAAGAAGGACTTAAAAATTTTGGTATCAAAAGTATCAATTTAAAAGCCGAGCGTTTAGAAGATATAACAAAAAATATCACAACCTTAGGCCAAATCACCAAGAAAGAAAAAGAAGCAGAGCTTTTAAAACAAGAATTTACCCAAAATTTAAAAAAAATAAGCGATAAACCCCTAAATAAAAGTGCGATTTATCTTTATTCTAGCAACCCTTTAATGGCCTTTAATGATAATTCTTTAATAGCTGATATTTTAAGACTTATAGGGATTAAAAATTTAAGTCCGCAAAGTCAAATTTCAAGACCTGTTATATCAGCAGAATACATACTTAAACAAAATCCAGATATACTCATTCTTGGAATGGATGCCAAAAATAATCTTTTAGATACAAATGCTTTATTGAAAAATACCAAAGCAGTTAAAACAGGAAGTATTTATTTTAACAAAGATACACATATATTATTACGCCTTAGTCCTAAGATAATAGATAGAATTCAAGAATTTAAAACAAAGCTAGAAAATAACAATTTTTAATCACCCAATCTTGCTTTAAAAAATTCGCAAGTTTGACAAAGTTTTTCTATGCGTTTATCTTCTTCAAAAGCTTTTTTCATCATCTTTATACGCGGTGATTTAAAAAGCTTATCAAAGTTATTTTCAAAAACATTTCCTAAGTTAATATCTGCTTTAGTATCCAAACAGCAAGGCACTAAACTTCCATCACTTAAAATCCCAATTTGCTCTTTTAAAGCATGGCATTTTCCTTTTTTATAAAGGGGTTTATCTTTTAAATTTGGCCATTTAAAAAGTTTATTTTGATGAAGCAAAATATGTCTTTGCAAGCGATTTTTACTTAAGCTTGCATTGATCTTGGCTTCAAATTCTTTGGCTAAAAACTCATAAATTTTTAAATTTGACTTAGGTGCTTTAAAATTAGCATCTAAATTCCAAAGTCTTAGATTGATAAAAGAAAGGCTTTTTTGCTCTAAATGCTTTTTGCAAAGTTCTAAAATAGGCTTAAAATACTGTTCTAAAGAAATTTTGCTTTGACTTAAAAAAGACATTAAAGAAATATTGATTTGATGGATATTCTCATACCCTAACAATAAAGCTTGATTTTTAGAATTTAGATAAAAGCCACTTGTAGTGATTTCAAGTTTCATAGCTTCACCTTTTGCGATTTTTAGATAATTTTCCAAATTAGGTAAAAGCAAAGGATCACCCAAAAGATGAAAGGTAAAAAGCTCAGCTTTATTAGAAATTTCATAAGCTAAGTTTTGAAATTTTTCTTCACTCATTACCCCGCGAATTCCTTTTTGAGAAGGACAAAAATCACATTTTAAACCACAAATATCGCTTAATTCTATATATATTTTTTTAAATTTCATTATATTTCCTAGAGTAAACATTTTACCAAAATTTATGAAATTTATTAAAATATGTAACATTTTTATCGATATTTTTATCTTTTTTATTTCTCTTCTTTATTTTTAAATATATTAAACAAAAATCACACTATACTTAAATAAAAATCTAAAATTAAGGAAGGGTTTATGCAAGAGCTTACTCGCACGAAAAAAATTCGCTCTATTATTGCTGCAAGTAGCGGAAATTTAGTAGAGTGGTTTGATTTTTATATCTATGCTTTTACAGCAACTTATTTTGCTCATACTTTTTCAACTTCAGATAATCCTGTTATCCAGCAAATCAATGCCTTTGGGGTTTTTGCAGCAGGATTTTTTATGCGTCCTATAGGTTCTTGGCTTTTTGGCTCTTTAGCTGATAAAGTAGGTCGTAAAAAATCTATGGTTATATCAGTGGTTTTAATGGCTTTGGGCTCTTTTATGATAGCAGCCTTACCAAGCAAAGATACAGTGGGAGATCTTGCTATTATCTTACTTTTAATAGCAAGACTCATTCAAGGTCTTAGTGTAGGCGGGGAGTATGGCATAGCAGCTACTTATCTTTCAGAACTTGCTACAGAAGGAAAACGCGGTTTTTACTCATCTTTTCAGTATGTAACCCTAATAGGCGGTCAACTTTTGGCCGTTGCAAGCATTAGTATAATGTTTTTATTTTTTAGTATTGATGATATGAAAGATTATGCTTGGAGAATACTTTTTGTAATAGGCGGAATTTTAGCGCTAGGCTCGCTTTTTGTAAGAAAAATGATGAATGAAAGTGCTACAAAACTTCACCAGCATGAAGATCGTGGTACTTTAAAAGCATTATGTAAATCTTGGAAACCTTTTTTAATGGTGCTTGGGGTTACTTCTGGAGGTTCTTTAGCTTTTTATACTATTACAACTTATACTAAAACTTTTATGGAAAATACGGGTATGGATAAAATGCTTGTTAATAATCTTTTCTTAGGTGCTTTATTTATACTAATGATCATTCAACCTCTTTTTGGATATATAGGAGATAAAATAGGTCACAAACGATCTTTAATTGTATTTTGTATTTTGGCATTGGTAGGAATTTATCCTATTTTTTCACTTATAGCCAATAACGCACAAAATAATCCTTCTTTGACATTTATGTTAGTGGTATTGTTATTTTAAGTTTTTATACTTCAGTTGCGGGGATTTTTAAAGCAAAACTTTTTCCTGAACATGTAAGAGCTTTAGGGACAGGTTTAGGTTATGCTATTGCAAATGCTGTTTTTGGAGGATCTGCTCCTTGGGTTGCTTTACAATTTAAAAATGCAGGTATAGAAAATGGCTTTTTTATCTATATAGCTATTTTTACAATCATCATGCTTATAGCTACTTTATGTTTGCCTAAAAAATCAGAGCTTAATTAATTTTAACGCTTTTAAAGAAAGTGCCGAAAGTGCGGTACTTTCTAACTCTTTTAAGGTTTTAAATTCATAATTTTTATTTTCATTGTTTAAAATTTGATGATAAACCTTGATATTAAGTTTATACTTAGTATAGCTGTGCTTAAACTCCCCTACAAAACCCATATCTTTAGAAAGTTTATACTCTCCTTCTTTAAAAAAAGGAAAATTATACATACCCTTATAAAGCTTATCTTGACTTTGCCCTATGGCAAATTTTTTATTAAATTCAAACAAAAAAAGATTTAAATTTACACTCTCATAAAGTATTTTTTTAGCTCTTGGATAAAGCTCTGTATTAAATTTACCTTGACAAAAATCATACAAAGGACAAATTCCACACTTTGCATTTTTACCCACACAAACTAAAGCCCCTATATCAAGCAAAGCTTGGTTATGATCAAAGGCATGATTTAAATTTAAAAGCTCTTTAGCTCTTTTTTCAAGTTCTTTCATACTAGGATTTTCCAAAGTAAAAAGACGAGAAAGCACACGGCGTATATTACCATCAACAAAAGAAACCTTTTGATCATAACCAAAACAAGCTATAGCGCCTGCTGTATAAGCTCCTATACCGCTTAATTTTTTTAGATCCTCAACTTCTTTGGGTAATTTAGCCCCAAACTTATCCACACATTCTAAAGCTGCCTTTTTTAAATTTCTAGCACGAGTGTAATAACCAAGTCCTTGCCAAGCCTTTAAAAGCTCATCTTCATTAGCATTAGCCAAACTTTCTAAAGTAGGAAATTTTTGCAAAAAGGGGAAATAAAACCTTTCCAAAACTGATTTAACTTGAGTTTGCTGAAGCATAATTTCGCTGATATAAACCCCATAGGCTCTATCAATATGCTTTAAACTTTCATCACAATTTTGACTTTGTAAATTACGCCAAGGTAGAGTTTTGCGTCCATTTTTTTCATACCAAAGAAGTAAATTTTCTTGTAGTTTTTCAAGCTCTTTTTTTTGCATAAATGAGAGTATAACAAAAAATTTTAAAACTTTTGTAAGCATATAATTTATTGTATTTTTTACCATTAAAAATGTTTTATAAAATCAAAATTTTTGATATAATTTTACCATATGATTTAAATGAATTCCAAGGATTGGGAAAATGGATGGTCAAAGACTAATCCCGATTTGAGATGAGCGCTATAACATCAATAATCAAAAAATCGATACTCAGCATAAAAGACTTTTTGAGCTGGCAGCACAAGTTGAAAATGCTGTTTTTAAATTTGTTAAACGAGATGAATTAAAAGAAATTTTAATTGAACTCTTTACTTATATGAAGGAACATTTTCATGACGAAGAAGAATTTATGCAAAGCATTCAGTATCCGCGTCTTTATGAACACAAACAAATACATAAAAATATTATCTATGAAATGTCTCAACTAATACAGAATATAAAAACTACAAACGACCTTAAAGAAAAATTATATTCAATTATGTCAAACTGGCTATCTAAACATATACTAAGCCATGATGTAATGATAGTTACTTGGATTAATGAGAATTTAATAAAAGATCAAGAAAAAACACGAGCTCCAATTAACCGAGAACAGATTCAAGAACAAATTATGATGTATGAAGAAAATTTTGAATTTATTTATTCTTGCCCATGTCAAATAAACCATAGATTAACTTTTAAAGACCATGTAAGTGTAATGAATGATGGTAAAGTTATGAAATGTAAAAAATGTCACAAACTTTTGATTTTTGTCAAAAGCGAAGAGAAAACTTACAAAGGATAAAATTTGCTTCCAAAATGGGATAAAAGCTATAGTGTCCGAAATGGAAAAATTGATGATCAACATAAAAAACTATTTGAATTAGCAGCCAAAGTTGAGCATATCTTTGATAAACCTGTAAATAGAAATGAAATTAAAATTTTACTTACAGATTTTTTTAACTACATGAAATACCATTTTAACGATGAAGAAAAATACATGATGTTTATTAGATATCCTGATTTTGAAAGACATCGTAGAATTCACAAAGAAATTATTCAATCTATGGTAGAAATCATTCAAAACATAAAAACTACAAATGATTTAAAAGAAAAACTTTATACCATGGTAAAAAAATGGCTTTTAGAACATATACTTTATGAAGATATGAAAGTAGAACAATGGAGAATAGGGGCTTTAAGCTCTGAAGATGGAGCTGATATAAGCTTTGAAGAAATAAAAGATGGAGATGAAGATGAAGCAGTTATTTATTTTTATACTTGTGATTGTATAGGACAAATGCATGATGTACCTTTTGGAATTCATAAAAAAATTCAGAGCGATAATGCCAAATTTAAGTGTAAAAAATGCAAAAATCCTATAAAATTTTTTAAAAAAGGATATTAATTTTAAAAATTAAATTATATAAGGATATTAAATGTTAGCTTTTTTTAAAGGTTTAGGCGTGGGTTTTTTATGTTTATTACTTTTTGTTGCGGGAGTAGTTTTTAATGTAGAATTTTTAGGCAAAAAAGACTCTAATCATGATTTATATTTTTCAAGAAATATAGAAGTAAGCAATACGCTAAAACCCGATATTTTATATGCGAATATTAATTTTTGGGCAAATGAAAATTTAAGTTCAAAAATCACATTAGATAATAGCGAAAAAGCCGAAATCGCAAATACTTTCAATCAAATTTTAGAACGCTCAAAAAAAGAAAATTTTTGTAGCGGAGGAAGTTTTTCTTTAGAACCTAATTTTTCCTATAAAGATGGTATACAAACTCCAAAAGGTCAAAGATTTGATGCGAATTTAGAATGTGAATTTAAAGAAAACCAACTTGCAGATTTTAACAAGCTTTTAAATGACATCAATTCTATCATAGCTAAAAATAATTTCATCAGCGTTTCAACACCAGCCATACAAACAAAATTTTCAAAAGATACACTAAACAACAACAAAGAAAATCTCTACAAAGAGCTTTTAAAAACATCATACGAATATGAAAAAACTTACTCTTTAGATCTTAATAAAACTTGTGTATTGAAAAATTTACAAGTAAATGCCAATGCCAATATCGCACCTAGAATGCTAAATGCAAAATCTGATAATATAGAACTTTCATCTCCAATTATCGGCGAAAAAGAACAAATTTTAAGTGCAAAAGCTTTATTTATTTGCAAATAACTTAAGGCAAAATAAACTCCTTTTAAGTTTATTTTGCTATACTTTTATCTTCAATTCTTTCAGAAATTTATGCGGGAATAGCTCAGGGGTAGAGCACAACCTTGCCAAGGTTGGGGTCGCGAGTTCGAATCTCGTTTCCCGCTCCATAATCACCCGCCCGGGTGGTGGAATTGGTAGACACAAGGGACTTAAAATCCCTCGGAATTTTTCTTCCGTGCCGGTTCAAGTCCGGCCTCGGGCACCACTTTTTCAACATTATCAGGGCGACATAGCCAAGCGGTAAGGCATGGGCCTGCAAAGCCTTGATCTCCGGTTCGAATCCGGATGTCGCCTCCAAAAAGGCAAAACTTTACTTTATCGGGAGATGGCTGAGTGGTCGAAAGCGGCGGTCTTGAAAACCGTTGAGGGTCACACCTCCAGGGGTTCGAATCCCTTTCTCCCGGCCACCAAAACTTTCTAGTTTATCAAGCTTATGTCATTCCTAAAATTATAAAGGATGCTACAGATGAAAAATAATTTCGGTCTTACTATTTTTGTTATATCCTAAAAAACTTAGAAAAACTATGGTTAATATAACTAAAAATAAGAAATACAAATGGAAAATTTAGAATTTATTATCTTAAAACAAAAATATAAAATTTTAAAAATATGTCAAATTTTAAAATACAAGGTAGCCAAATGAAAAAATTTTATATGAATTTAGCTTTAAATGAGGCTTGGAAATATCAGTTTTTAACCTATCCGAATCCGGCTGTAGGCTGTGTAATCTTAGATAAAAATGAAAAAATTTTAGCCATAAAAGCTCATGAAAAAGCTGGATTGGCTCATGCAGAACTTAATGCCATAGCTCATGCTTTTAAAAGTTTAAGACCTGAAATTTCATTGCCTAAAGAAGCAAACGCTTTACATGAGTTTATTTGCAAAAACCATCAAGGTGTATTTAAAGATAGTATAGCTTTTGTAACACTTGAACCTTGCTCTCATCAAGGAAAAACGCCTCCTTGCGCAAAACTCTTTAGCGAGCTAGGTTTTAAAAAAATTTTCATCAGCGTTAAAGATGAAAATAAAATCGCAAGTGGTGGGGCTGAATTTTTAAAAAAACAAGGCATAGAGGTTGAATTTGACATACTTAAAGAAGAAGGAAAAAAACTTTTAAAACCTTTTTTAAAATGGCAAAAAGGGCAATTTAAACTTTTTAAATTAGCCCTTTCTATGAATGGCTCACCTTTTGGCAAAATCGTAAGCAATGATCTAAGTCGCACTTATACACATAAAATTAGAGCGGTGATTGATTTGCTTGTAGTCGGTGGAGAAACCATAAGAAAAGATCACCCTATACTAGATGCTAGGCTTTGCAAAGCAAAAGCGCCTAATCTTTGTATCTTAAGCCGTCAAAATATAGATAATTTTGATAAAAATATCCCTTTATTTAAAGTTCCAAACCGCCAAATTTATACCCAAATTCCAAGTGAAGCTAAATTTTTAATGTATGAGGGTGGAGAAAATTTTCTCAAAATCTTTAAAGATGAAATAGATATGTTTTTGATTTTCCAAAGTTCAAGTTTAAATGATGAAAAAAATGTTACAATACCTTTAAATTTCAAGCCACTTTATAGGAATTTTTTAGGGAGTGATACTTATGGCATTTATGAACTTTAGTGGATTTTTTTATGCAAGAAATGATTTAAGATTATTTAAAATAGAAAAGAAAAATGAATTAAAATCCTTTTTTTACAAAGACTACACCTTATCAAGCTATAAAGATGCTTTAAATTTAAACAATGAAATCTTTTTTTATCAAAGTTTAAAAGAAGGCTTATTTAAAGAAAATGATGAAATTTTAGTTTCAAATTTGGGTAAAAAGATCATACTTTTTAGAAATTTCACTCAAAATTGCGATAATTTTAATGAAGCAAAATTAAAACAAATATTGCTTTTATTTTTTTTATTATTAGCGAGTGTATTTTTTGCAAGTTTGGCTATGATTAATGAATTTGGAGCCATAGATCTTGTTTTTTTAATGATTTGCTTATTGCTTTTAGTGATGGGAGTAATTAATCTTGGCTTGCTTTTTAAGCAAATTCGTATTCTTAAAAGTTTTTCCAAAGAAGAAATGAAAGAATTTTTAAGTCAAAGAATGAAAAAATACACTAAAGTGTAAAAACACTTTAGCATACTGTTTTTAAATTTGTAGCAAGACCACCTAAAGAAGTTTCTTTGTATTTATAATTCATATCTTTTCCTGTTTCATACATGGTTTCTATAACCTCATCAAGGCTTACCATAGGAGTAGATTTACGTGTCATTGCCATTCTAGCAGCACTTATAGCCTTAATAGCTCCAAAGGCATTTCTTTCTATGCAAGGAATTTGCACAAGCCCTGCAACTGGATCGCAAGTTAAACCTAGATGATGTTCCATTGCCATTTCAGCAGCGTTGCATGCTTTAAAAGCATTAGCCCCTAAAACTGTTGCCATAGCCGCAGCTGCCATCGAACTAGCACTACCAATTTCTGCTTGACAGCCTGCTTCTGCTCCGCTAATACTTGCATTTTTCTTATAAAAAGAACCTATAAGCATTGCTGTTAATAAAAACTCTATAGCCTTTTCATCGCTAAAACCTATAGTATGATTTTTAAGATAAAGCATAACAGCAGGGATAACAGCACATGCTCCATTTGTTGGCGCGGTTACAACTTTTGCTCCGCTAGCATTTTCTTCAGCAATCGCAATAGCATATAAAGAAATAAAATCTATAATGCCCATAGGATCAGCTGTCATCGCCACTCTTTCTTTAAGTCCTTTGGCTCTACGCTTTAAATGAAGTTTTCCAGGCAAATAATCTTCATTTGGATGCGTACCATTATAATACACTTCTTGCATTACTTCCCAAATTTCAAGACAATAAGCACGAATTTCCTCTTTAGTGTGAAATTGCAATTCATAACGATAAGAAAGCTCTGCTAAATCCCAATCTCTTTTATCGCAAAGCTCTAAAGCTTCTTTTGCATTGTTAAGCTCTATATCTAGTTTTTTCTTTTTATTTTGGTTGGAATTTTTACCTTTTTTTTCTAATTGTGCAGCTGTTAAAACAAAGCCTCCACCTACAGAATAATAAGTTTCTTCATCAACTAACCCACCTTTACAATCATAAGCTTTAATCTTCATACCATTCTCATGTAAAGGTAAAAAATCTTTGGAAAATATCAAATCTTTTTCATAATTAAAACAAAGTTTTTTCTCACCACAAAAATCAATTTGAGCATTTTCAATAGCATTTTTATTTACTTCATCTTGTATTGCTGCGCTTAAATTTTTAGCTTCTAGGCCATTTAACCCCCAAATTACAGCCTTATCACTCAAGTGTCCTTTACCTGTTAATGACAAAGAACCATAAAGAGTAACCTCAACTCTATCAATTTCATCAAGCTTTTTAGCAACTTTTTTACAAAATAAATTTCCGGCAAGCATAGGCCCTAAAGTATGAGAAGAAGAAGGACCGACACCTATTTTAAAAATGCTTAAATTACTCATTTTTTATCCTTAATTTATAAAAGATTGTGAATTGCAGCAGAAATTGCAACTATTCCCATTACCAAAATAAAAAGATCTAAAAATTTATTACGAAATCTTGCCAAAATATCAAAACGATAAATACAATAAAGCGGCATCAAGAAAAGCAAAATAGCCAAAACAGGACCACCAATAGCCTCAATAATTCCTATAACACTTGGATTTTTATACGCAACAAGCCAAGCGATAACAAAGGTAATGATCGCTGTTAAAGTTTGAGCGAATTTACCTTGAATTTTACCATTACTTGCTTTATATAAAATACCGTTTAAGCCTTCTTGAGAACCAAGATAATGTCCTAAGAAACTTTTACTAATGGCCACAAGTGCAACAATAGGCCCAACATAAGTCAGCAAAGAAACTTCAGGAAATTTATTTGCTATAAAGGTAAGAATATTGATATTTTGATCTTTTGCTGATGCAAAATCTTCTGGTGTAAAAGTTAAAGCGCAAGAAAAAACAAAAAACATTACAACAAAAACCATAAGAATAATTGCCAAAGAAATAATTTTTCTAGCGCGAGGTTCAGCATAATCACCATATTCTTTTTTACAATAACAAGCAAGTGAAGAAATAATAGGAGAGTGATTAAAACTAAATACCATCACAGGAATAACAAGCCATAAAGTAACCCAAAAATTACTTGTTGAAATTACGGAAAAATCAACATTTGTAAATAATGATGAATTCCATTGTGGAATTAAAAGCAATGAAAAAATAAATAAAAATATAATAAAAGGAAAAACAAGAAAACTCATTGCTTTTGTTACAACATTTTCACCAAGAATAGAAATCAAAACCAAAACTCCAACAATCAAAAAACTCACCCACCAACGAGCAGCATGAGTAAGATCTGCATTGAAATTAAACTGATTGATTAAGAACTCAAGCAAAGTTGTTGTAAGATTAGCACTATAAACCAATAAAATAGGTAAAATAGCAAAAAAATACAAAAGTGTAATTAAAAATCCACCGCCCTTGCCAAAATAACTTTCTGCAACAAAAGTAATATCATCTTTTGGATTAGAACTTGAAAGCACAAAGCGACATAAATTTCTATGAGCTAAGTAAGTCATAGGAAAAGCTAAAACAAGTATAACTAACAAAGGTATCAATCCACCAAGCCCAGCACTAATAGGTAACAAAAGTACACCGGCTCCAATAGCTGTTCCAAAAAGAGATAAAACCCACCTTGTATCGTGACTAGTCCATTTAGGAGTATTCATTATTCTTCCTTAAATTTAAGATTACATCTCTTTTATTTTAGCAAAATATTTATAAATAATTATTTTTTAAAAAAAATATTTTAAATCTTATGTAACATTTTGTAAATTTAATTTTATAAAAAAACAATCACTTGTATCAATAAAGTATTATTTTAAAACTAAATATATTTTGGGTTTTGCAATCAAAAAAGAAAAAATTTGGAAGACTATGCTTCCAAATTTTTGCATCAAATTTTCTAAGGGAGTTAAATTTTCAAAAATTAATCTAATTTTTGACCTAGGACATTTCCTTGCATATCCGTATAAACTTTCATGTTATTATTAAACTTAAATTTATAACCATTAATTTCTTTATCTATTTCAAGAATTTGAGCATTTGGTTGAGTTGCGCTTACTTTTTTCATAACACTAGGTAAAATAGTATGTGGTAAAGCCTTATATTTTCCATCAACTTCTTTCCAATCTCCATTGATCATAAAATCAATTTCAGTTCCATCATTTAAAATTACATCATAAGAATCTATATCTTTTTTCACCAAACCAATTTGAGCGGTTTTAAAATTTTTAGAAATAAATTCTTTGGCATTATTTGGAAGTTCGCTAGCAGGAACAACCATATCTTTAGCTAAAAGCACTGTAGCACCCAACAAAGCAAGTAAAGTTAATTTTGCTTTCATAGTTTCTCCTTTTTTGTCTTGGTTGGCGAAAGTTTAACTCAAAACTGTGAAGTGAATGTGAAACTTAAAAAATAATTTTCAAGCTTTCGTTCTCAACACTTATACCTTGACTTTTTATAAATTTTATTTCTTTTCCATCTTCAAATTTTAAAATATCTTTATCTTTTAGATTAATATCATAAGTTAAAATATGTAAAACAATATCATAAATACAAAAGAAAAGTTCTTTTTCTTCTATGTTTAAATCACAAACTTCAAGTTCTAATTTATCAAAATTTCTAAGCCCATAAGTATAAGCATTAACTCCATTTTCACTAGGATAAACACTAACATATATCCAATTATATACCGGTAAGCGATTATTATCTAACATTTTTGCATTTTCTATATAAAAACTGGGCTCTAGAACAACTGCACCTGTATAAAAACCTAAAGCATGTTTATTATCCAAACATAAAGCTGCAATTTTCGTAAACATTTTAGCTTGTTCTAATTTGCTTTGATCTTGACTTAGCACCGCTATAAGAAGGTGAGCTTTATGTTTTTTAGTTTGCTCTAAGGCATCTTTCCATATAAAATTAAAATTTGCATAGTATTCTGCTTCGTGATTAGGTATAGGATTTTTAATCAAATTTAGAGTAACCAACATATTTTCATGTGAAAAAATCACTCCCTCTTTGGTAAAATTTTCATCAGCTATTTTTATATTAAATTTATCTTCTAAAATGCTTTTTAACTCCGAAAAATTAAAATCAACTTCATCAAGAAGAACAAAAGAGGTAAAATTGTGATTTAAATCTATAGTCATATTAAACCCTATTAAATTTTTATAAATTATAACCTAATAAAAATAAAAACTATAAACAAGAATTTCTTAAAAATTATGATAATTGATATTAATTATAAATTTATTTTTTATATAGTATAATCTTTTAAAATTTAGTAAGTATATTTTTGGAGAAAAATGTGGCATTTCTAAAAGATTACATCGATTTAATTATCTTTTTAATTCTAGGAATTATGGCATTTATAGCTTTTTGGTGTGTTGTAGAAAGAATGCTATTTTTTAGAAAAATTAACTTTAAAAATTATGAGAATCAAGAGCAATTTGATGATGCGATTAGTGAAAATTTAACCACTATATATATCATCTATTCCAATGCCCCTTATATAGGACTTTTAGGCACTGTAATAGGCATCATGGTTACATTTTACGAAATGGGCTTAACGGGCAATATAGATGTCAAATCTATAGTTGTGGGACTTTCTTTAGCTCTTAAAGCTACAGCCTTAGGACTTTTGGTTGCTATTCCTGCTTTAATGGCTTATAATACCTTACTTAGAAAAGTTTCCCTCTTAAGTAATGCTTATAAGGCAAATAAAAATGCTTAAACTACCAAAAAATGAAGGTTTAAATATAGTTCCATTTATAGACATTATGCTTGTTTTGCTTGCTATAGTACTTAGTATTTCAACCTTTATTGCGCATGGAAAAATTCAAATCTCACTTCCTTCAAGTGAAAATGCTACCAATATAAGCAATAATGAAAAAAAACTTCTTATAACCATAGACGAAAAAAATACTTTTTATTTAAATGATAAATTAGCTGATTTAAATGAAGTTCAAAATGCTATTTTTTCACTTGATAAAAAAACCATAGTAGAACTAAAAAGCGATAAAAATGCTAAATTTGAAAGCTTTGTAAAAATTATAGATTTTTTAAAAGCCAAAGAACATGAAAATTTTCAAATTCTTACTGAGAAAAACAAATGAAAACTTTATTTTTAAATCATAAATACCAAGCTTCTTATATAACTTTTATAGTCTTTATACCTTTGCTTTTTGTCATTTTTCACTCAAATGACTTTTTTAAAATGGAAATTAAAAATGAAGATTCTTTTTCTTTAGCAATAAAACAGTTTACCCAAACTAATCCAACAAATGAGACTAAACCAACAGAATCCATTATAGAACCTATCAAACCAAAACCTCAGCCAAAAGTTATTAAAAAAACTCCTGAAAAAATGCAAAAAAAGATAAAAAAAACACCTTCACATCCAATACCAAATAAAATCCCAATAGCACCAACTCAAGAAGTTAAAACTTTTACAAAAACAACTGATACAAATGTCAAACCTAAAATCACCCAATTAACACAAGGAAAAGATAATCACCCTGTATTAAAAGAAATCCAAAAAGCTATACAACAAGCACAATTTTATCCAAGGCAAGCAAAAAAAATGCGTATGCAAGGAACTGTAAAAGTAGAATTTTTATGGAAAGAAAATAAAACTTTAACAGATTTAAAAATCATAGAAAGCTCAGGATATGATTTGTTAGATAAAAGTGCTTTAGAAAGCATAAAAAAAGCTTCTTTAAATTTTCCACACTATAACGGGGATTTAAGAATTACACTACCTATTATATATGATTTTAAAATCTTAAGAGGGTAAAATTATAATTTGCTACACTCTCTTATCTACAATTTGTGTTTCTTGATTTTCAATTTTATTTTGAAAATCTTTACTTAAATTCTGACTTAATTCTTGCAAAGATTTTTGCTTCAGTTTTTCAAATTCTTCAGGATTGCTAGCCTCAAGCTTTGCCTGCTCATCAGCACTTAAAGCACTTAAACCTTTTTCTTGGGCTTTTTGAAGTAAATCTTCGTCTTCTTTTTCTTTGATATTATTTTCCTTATCATCTTTTTTATTGATTTTTTGCGGATCTATGGTTTTCATAGCATTAGCTCCACCACCTGATGCTTCTTTAATGTCGCTTAAAATTTCTCTCATGCTAGGCTCTTTAACATCACTATCATCAACTTTACCATCTTTATTTACATCTTTATCAATAAAAAAATTTAATTTTTCTTCTATATTTGCATCATCAGATATTTTTTCATCGCTTGTTTTAAAGCCTAAATTTTGCATACTTTGTTGAAGGGTGCTTGTATTAAAATTTAATTTTACACTTTGTTGTTTATTATTTAAATTTGAATTTAAAGAACCAAAATTATCTTTTACACTTTCAAACCAATTTGAAACAAATTGGTTTGCTTCGCCATTAAGCCTTATACTACCATCATTTCTAGCAACATAATTCGTATAAGAACTGAAATTTTTTTGTAAACTACTATAATTTTCATCGCTTAAATTTAAAGCTATAAGTTCACCTTGCTTATTTTCAAAAACAACCTTAACACCATCGCTATTTAAACTCGAAAGATCTTGCACGGGAATTTTATCTTGATCTTCTTTTTTTAATACGCTAAGCTCTTTTTTATCAACATTATTAGTTAAAGAATGAGTTAAACTAGTAGAAGTATCGATTTTCATTATTTATCCTTTTTTACATTTTGCAAATAAACCTAAACGACACATTTTTCTCTCATGTGAATTTTTTAAAGAATTACACTTTTTAAGTTCTTG
The DNA here is from genome assembly GCF_001762855.1 of Campylobacter sp. BCW_6467. NCBI lineage: Bacteria > Pseudomonadati > Campylobacterota > Epsilonproteobacteria > Campylobacterales > Campylobacteraceae > Campylobacter > Campylobacter sp. BCW_6467. Next base: position 66,844 of record NZ_MJXP01000020.1, read on the forward strand.
CTCGTAGTTAGCACAAGAATTTGCAAAAGCAAAAGAACTCAAAATGCTTAAAACCAAAATTATTTTTAACATTTTCCAATCCTTATTTTAAAGATTTTTTAGTTAAAATTATACCTTTTATAATCGACAAAATCTTAAAAAATTTTATAATCTCAGAAAGGAATCAATGAAAGCATTAGCTCTTTTTAGCGGTGGGCTTGATAGTATGCTTGCAATGAAACTCATCACTGCACAAGGCATAGAAGTTAAAGCTCTAAATATCAACATAGGTTTTGGAAGCACAAGTGATAAAAGCGAAATCATGAAAAAGCGTGCGGCAATGGTAGGTGCAGATTTTGAAATGATAGATGTAAGAAATTCCTATCTTCAAGAAGTGCTTTTTAATCCACAATATGGCTATGGCAAACATTTTAATCCTTGTATAGATTGTCATGCTTTTATGTTTAAAACTGCTCTTGCTATGTTAAAAGAAGAAAATGCAAGCTTTATCATCACAGGAGAAGTTTTAGGACAACGCCCTATGAGTCAAAGAAGTGATGCGATGGCAAAGGTTAAAAAACTTGCTCTTGATGAAGAAGATTTAATCTTACGTCCTATGTGTGCAAAAAACCTACCTCTAACCAAACCTGAAAGAGAAGGTTGGGTAGATAGAGAAAAACTCGAAGGTATTAGTGGAAGAAGTCGTAAAAGACAACTTGAACTTGCAGCTAAATTTGGCTTAGAAGACTTTGAAAGCCCAGGTGGAGGTTGTTTGCTAACTCTTGATAGTTTTGCTAAAAAAATTCGAGATTTCATAGAATTTGACAAAGATATGCAGGTTAATGACGCACAACTTTTAAAATATGGTCGTCATTTAAGATTACCCAATGGAGCTAAAATGATCATAGGTAGAAATGAACTTGAAAATACTCTTTTAAAAGGTTTAAAAACTCCTAAATATGAAGTAATAGAACTTGGAGATTTAATCGGAGCTTACTCTTTGGTAGATGAAAAAATTTCAGAAAAAGACTTAGAACTTGCCTTAAAAATAGCCCTTACCTATACTAAACACGAAGTAGGAAAAAGCCATGAACTTAAATTTAAAAATCAAGCTTATACAAGTATAGCTTTTGAAAATAAGGCTGATATTAATCAATTTTTTATTAGTTAAAGTATAAAGTATTTAGCAAAACAAGCGATATAGTATTTGAATCTTTTCAAAATATTGCAATCAAGCCCATGAAAATGGGCTTTTTTATTTTAATCCATAAGCATTTTTTAAATTGTTTAAATTCGCACTCGCATTCAAAAGCAAACAATCAGCCAAAACCAAACGCACCATAGCACTAGCTACAACACTTCCTCTAACACCTACACAAGGATCATGCCTACCTTTGAGTTCAAATTCCAAATTATTGCCAAATTTATCTATACTTTCTTGCTTGGCAAAAATAGAAGGAGTAGGTTTAAAATAAGTTTTTAAAATAAGATTTTCTCCATTTGAAATTCCTCCTAAAATTCCTCCACTATGATTGCTTAAAAACTTGCCATCTTTTAAAGCATCATTATTACACGATCCGCGCATTTTGCTTGCATTAATACCTTCGCCTATTTCAACTGCTTTAACAGCATTAATTCCCATTAAAGCATGAGCTAATTTAGAGTCTAACTTATCATAAAGAACTTCTCCAAGTCCCACAAGCATACCACTAACTTTTGTAAAAACAGCAGCGCCTACACTATCTTTTGAATTTCTAGCATTTAAAATTTCATTTTTAAAGTCACTTTCTAGTTTTGGATCAAGGCAAAAAATTTCACTTTTCTTAGCAAATTCAAAATCAAATTCTTCTTCTTTCAAATTTGATACAAAAGTTCCTATTCCAAAAACACCACTTTGAACACAAATGCCAAATTCACACAAAAGCATCGCTGCAACTGCACCACCAGCCACTCTAGCAACACTTTCTCTAGCGCTTGATCTACCTCCACCCCTATGATCTCTTATGCCATATTTATAAAAATAAGCAAAATCCGCATGAGCAGGACGAAATAGATCTTTTAAATTATCATAATCCTTAGAATGAGCATTTTCATTAAAAACTACTATAGCTATAGGATGACCCGTTGTATATCCTTCAAAAACTCCACTTAAAACCTGAGCTTTATCGCTTTCTTTTCTTGGTGTTGCAAATTTACTTCCGCCTTTGCGTTTATCAAGCTCATTTTGTAAAAATTCTTCATCAAATTTAACTCCAGCAGGCACTCCATCAATAATACATCCAACAGCCACACCATGAGACTCACCAAAACTTGTAAATTTCAATCTCGTACCAAAGGTATTCACTATAAAGCTCCTAATTTCTCAAGTGCAATTTTTGCTGCCATTTGTTGTGCTTCTTTTTTGCTTCCCGCAATAGCTCTTGCAAGTTCTTTACCATCAAGCATTAAAGCGATTTCAAATTGCTTTAAATGATCAGGACCAAAAGCACGCACTGTTTCATACTGCGGAGTTTGTCCGATTTTTCCTTGTGTAATCTCTTGTAATTTTGTTTTATAATCTTTTATAAGAATTTTTGCATCAATTTGAGGGAAATTTTTTTCTATAAGCCTTAAAGCAATAGTTTTTGCAAACTCAAACCCAGCTTCTAAATGTATAGCACCTATAATGGCTTCTAACGCATCTGAAAGTATAGAAGGCTTTTCTTTTCCTCCATTGTTTTCCTCAGCAACACTCATAAAAATAAAATCGCCCAAATTTAAACTATTTGCAATTTTTGCAAAAGACTTTTCATTCACTAAAGCCGCTCTAAGCTTAGATAAATCTCCTTCGGCATCTTTGGCGAATTTATGAAAAAGGTATTCACCCACAACTAAATCAAGCACGGCATCACCTAAAAATTCCAGGCGTTCGTTGTTGTAAGATTTTTTAAAACTTTTATGGGTTAAAGCATGTATAAGAAGATTTTTATCTTTAAATTCATAAGTTAAACTCTGCTCTAGTTTTTCAATGTTTTTCATCATTTTCCCTTGCAATTTTCAAAGCAGCTTCACGCGCCAATGTATCACATCTTTCATTTTCCAAATGTCCATTATGTGCTTTTACCCAAAAAGCCTTAATCTTATGAGATTTTGCCACTTTAATATATTCCTTCCATAAATCTATATTTTTTTTACCTTTAAAATCCTTTTTTATCCATCCTTCTAGCCATTCATTAATACTTTGAACCATTAGGTTAGAATCTGTAAAAAGCGAAATTTCACAAGGCTCTTTTAAAGCCTTCAAAGATTCAATAATTGCCATTAGCTCCATTCTATTGTTAGTGGTATTAGCCTCAGCTCCAAAACCTTCCTTTTGATACTCCTTATAACGCAAAATATAAGCCCATCCGCCAAAACCTGGATTATTAAGACATGAACCGTCTGTATAAATTTCAATGTGTTTCATTGTTTTTCACTTCATAAATAATTTTACAAGTATTAAACTCATAACAAACAGGACAGTGATAAAAAAATAAAGGCATAACATTTTTACACTCAGAACAACGATATGAAAATTCTAACCCCGCATTAAAAGAATTATCTTTTAAAATTTTTAACATTTTAAAATTAGAATTTTTAAAAACAAACTGATGCGTATCATCATGCTTTGAAATTTTACCCAAAGCATAAAAGAATTCTAAAAAATCTTGATTTTCTAAATTAAACGCTTCATTTTCTCTATAAAGCAAATCACAAATATCAAAAAAATTTTGCCCTAAAAACATATGATATTTTTCAAAAACTAAACGCCCTAACATAGGATTATCTTCTATTTTAAATTCTAAAAGTTTTTTCTTTTTTTCTTCATCAGTGATATTAAAAGTACAAAGTTCTAAAGCTTTGATAAAATCATACTCTTTTTGTACATCTTCATTAAGCTCAAAAAGACATTCTAAAAGTTCTAAATTTTCTTTATAAGAACGAAGTTTTAAATAAACAATTTTTAAAAGTTTTAAGGCTTGTATATTTCTTGGACGCAGTTTTAAAACTTGTAATAAAACTTCTTTTGCACGCTCTAAAAATCCTGCTTTAAAATAAACTTTTGCCAAAGAAAGGAAAATAAATTCTCTTTCTTGTTTATCTTTACATTTTTCAAGAGCAATCAAATAAATTTGAGTTGCTTTTTCAAATTCTCCGCTTTTAGTAAAAATTTCGGCCAAAAAACTTAAATTTCCAAAACTCAAGCTACTATTTCTTAACAACTCTTTATGAACGTTATTCATTTCAAATTTTTTTATAAATTTTTCAAGCTTTTGTTCTTCATCTTTGCTAGCAAATATTTTCCAAATATAATTTGCAACAGCTACAACAAATACTAAAATGGTTAAAATTATAAGCCCTACTAAAGGGTCTCTGTATTCTACAAAGAAAAAATCCATAGTCTCGCTCTAAAAATTTTATGCCAAATTATAGCCAAATCTTTGTATAATTTTAACAAGGTTTGTAAAATGATAACTAAAGAAAGTATAGAAAATTTATCCCAAAGACTTAATATTGTTGATATTATAGAAAATTATATTGAAGTAAAAAAACAAGGCTCTAGTTTTGTATGTATCTGTCCTTTTCATGCAGATAAAAACCCGTCTATGCATATCAATCCTACCAAAGGTTTTTATCATTGTTTTGCCTGCAAGGCTGGTGGAGATGCTTTTAAATTTGTAATGGATTATGAAAAATTAAGTTTTGCCGATGCAGTTGAAAAAGTTGCAAGCCTTAGTAATTTTACTTTGAGTTATACAAAAGAAAAACAAGAAAATAAAAAAGAGCTAAAGTCTATACTACCAAGCTTAAATGCGTATTTTAAAGATAATCTCAAACACCACAAAGAAGTTTTAACCTATCTTTACCAAAGAGCTTTAAATGACAAAGATATAGCCAAATTCGAATTAGGTTTTGCAGGAGCAAGTGAAGATAGTATAAGATTATTGCAAAATCAAAAAATTCCTTTAGAAGATGCTATGAGTGTTGGAGCTTTAAAAAAAGATGAAAATAATGAATTTTACGCAAGTTTTATATGGCGTATCACCTTTCCAATCTACGATCATAAAGACTTATTAGTAGGGTTTGGAGGGCGTACTTTAAATCCCAATGTACCGGCAAAGTATGTAAATTCACCCCAAAATATACTTTTTGATAAAAGTAGAATTTTTTATGCTTTTAACATCGCTAAAGAAAATATAGCCAAAAAAAAAGAAATAATAGTATGTGAAGGCTACATGGATGCAATAGCTTTTCACAAAGCAGGGTTTAACAATGCTGTAGCAGTTCTTGGAACAGCATTAACCGAACATCATCTACCCTTAATCCGCCGTTATGATGCAAAAGTGATTTTATGTTTTGACAATGATGAAGCAGGATTAAAAGCTGCGACACGATCTGCATTTTTATTAAGCACAAGCAAAATAGACGGTAAAGTGGCAATTTTGCAAGGCGGAAAAGATCCTGCTGAGCTCGTAGCAAAAAATGAAAGTACAAAACTTCATAATATACTCGATGAAGGAATAGAGCTTGGTGAATTTTATATCAGACGCTTAATATCCACTCATTCCATAATTTCTGCTCTTGATAAACAAAAAGCTTTAGAAACTATACAAAAATTCACCTTTAATCTTGAACCTTTAGTGGCAAATTCTTACACTAATCTAGTTTCAAATTTATTAAAAGTGGATGAAAAATTTATTGTCTTATCACAAAATTCAAAAAAAACCATACAAACCCCTTTAATTTCTCAAAATAAATACAATTTTCCTAAAGAAAAAATTCACATTGCAGAATTAGAACTTATAGCTTTTTTAAAACAGCATCCAGATATATGTAACGATTTTAAGCAAATTAGTGATAGCGTTTGTTTTAAGCATAAGATTTTATTGGATAAAATTTTAGAAAAAAAAGGTTATGAAGATAGTGATATTAGAGAATTTGAAAGTAAAAATATTCGAAAAAATTTAAACTATAGCGAATTCTTGTTAGGTATTTGCAAGGTTAATTTAGCTTTTTTAAACAATGTAAAAATTAAAAATTCTACACTCGCATTAAAAAAACAACTTTTTACGCTTATTGATAAAAATTTAAATCTTTTAATTAAAAATTTAAATACCGAAGAATTAAATAATTTTTTAAAAGAATATTTAAGCTTCTTAAAATATGAAAAAAACGAAGAAATTCTGCAACAATCATTTAGAAACTTAAATGGAATTTTTAGTAACAAAAACTTTACAGCTTATGATTTAGGATTTAGTATACAAAATAATGACGAACCTTTTTAATTTATTTAAATTTCAAGCCTTAATTTACCTTTTTTTAAACACAATCACGCTAAAGTATATAAAAATTTTTAAGGATAAATTATGATGCCTTTTAGCGATGAAGAGCTTATAAATCCTGTTAAAGCGAGTTTAGAAAAGAGCTTGCCTATGCTTGAACGTGATGGCGGAGGGCTTGAATTTTTAGGAATTAAAAATGGGATTGTTTATGTCCATTTAATAGGAGCTTGTAAAGGCTGTGCATCGAGTGGAACAACGCTAAAATACGGTCTTGAAAGGCAACTTAAGATTGATATTCATCCAGAAATCACTATAATCAATTTAAACGGCGGAGCAGACGAATTTGCAAAATTATAAAAAACTTGGAATTGAACATTTTTACAAGAAAGATTTTAAAACTGCAAAAATGTATTTTTCTATGGCTTATGAAAAACGCAAAAATAAACGCTTGCTAAATTTTATCTGCCTTTGTGATCTTGCTTTAAAATCTCCTAAAGAAGCTTCTTTACTTTTTGATTTTTATATAGAACATTACAAAATCTCTAGTATTGATAAAGACTTAGAAGAAATTTTAAGTACAATTGAATTTAAAAAACAAGAAAACAAACAAGAAAACGAATTTGAAGATGGGCATGCGTTAAATTATCAAGATTTTTTAAAAAGCGAAGAAGAACTTGGTTTTCAAAAAAGTTTTGAAAATATCATTAATAGCACTAAGTTAGTTATTGATAATCGTGATGATTTTTTAGATTTTTTGGAAAAATTACTTGATAATGGCTATAAAGATATGACTTTAAATTATATAGAAAATGTTATGCCTCATTTTTGGGCAAATGATAGATTTATCAAACTCCAAGAAAAACTCATAGGATTTAAAAGTGAAATTAAAACTTGAAAATTCATTCATTACAGATAATACCTTAGAGTGTGAAAAAGAATGCTTTTTTTTGCAAACCACACAAAATGCTAAATTTCACGCTCAAGCCTTAGAAAAAGGTGCAAAAATCATTGATGTAAATGAATGTAAAAAACTTTTAAAAATCGATGAAAAGATTCAAATCATAGGAATCACAGGAACCAATGGTAAAACCACAACCGCAGCAGCGATTTATTCTATCTTATTGGATTTAGGTTATAAATGCGGGCTTTGCGGGACAAGAGGAGCTTTTATCAACGATGAACAAATTGATGAAAAATCCTTAACCACCTCCCCTATTCTTAAAACCTTAGAGTACCTACAAATAGCCACTCAAAAAAAATGTGATTTTTTCATCATGGAAGTAAGCTCACACGCACTCGTTCAAAACCGTATCGAAGGCTTAAATTTTGCTGCTAAAATTTTTACCAATATCACTCAAGATCATTTAGATTTTCACGGTACTTTTGAAAATTACAAAGAAGCAAAAGAACTTTTTTTTACAGATGAGAGTTTAAAATTTATCAACAAAGATGCTTTGGCTATTAAATTTAATGTGCGTAACGCTTTTACTTACGGCATAGAAAATCCTGCTTTATATCAAATCAAAGCCTATTCTTTAGAAGAAGGCATTAGTGCTATTGTAACAAATAAAAATCAAACTTTTCACATAGACTCGCCCTTACTAGGACTTTTTAATCTTTACAATCTTCTAGTTGCTAGTGCTTGTGTGAATGAACTTGTAAAGCCTGATTTAAAAGATTTGGAAAAAGCTATCAGTGGATTTGGCGGAGTTTGTGGCAGGGTAGAACAAGTAGCAAAAGGTGTGATTGTGGATTTTGCTCATACGCCTGATGGCATTGAAAAAGTGCTTGACACTCTTAAAAATAAAAAACTCATCGTTGTTTTTGGAGCAGGTGGAGATAGAGATAAAACCAAACGCCCTTTAATGGGAAAAATCGTCGAACATTTTGCAAAAATTGCTATCATTACAAGTGATAATCCACGCAGCGAAGAACCAAAAACCATCATGGAAGAAATTTTATCAGGCTTTGCTAAAAAAGAAAAAGTTTTAACAATAGAAGATAGAAAAGAAGCCATAAAAAAAGCTTTAGAACTAAAAGAAAATGACGATTTAGTCGTTATTTTAGGCAAAGGTGATGAAACTACTCAAGAAATTAAAGGGATAAAATATCCTTTTAGTGATAAAGTAGTTGTTAATGAAATTTTAAAAAATCAAGGATAATCAATGTTTGAAAATATGGATTTTTCTAAAATGGGTGAACTTTTAAATCAAGTTCAAGAAAAAGCAAAAAATATAGAACTAGAACTTGCAAATCGTGAATTTAGCGCCAAAAGTGGAGCAGGACTTGTTAAAGTAAGCGCTAATGGAAAAGGCGAGATTATCGATGTTAGCATTGATGATTCTTTACTTGAAGATAAAGAGTCCTTGCAAATTTTACTTATTTCTGCGATTAATGATGTTTTAGCCATGGTTGCGCAAAATCGCTCAAGTATGGCGAATGATGTTTTAGGCGGTTTTGGAGGTATGAAATTATGAAAAAAATTTTAATTATTTGCATGCTTTTTACTTTGTCTTTTGGTATAGAAAGACCTAAATTTGAAGATTTTTTAGCAGGTTATGAAAGAAATAAGGCAAGCATGCTCAACTATGAAGGAATGCCAGCTTTTGCACTCAGTGAAAATTTACTTGCTGTGTTAAAACAGCCTAATACTAAGCTTAACAAATATGTAAAATATGATCCATTTTTAAATTTATATCTTGTAAGAACTGACTTTAGCCTAATCCCTACTCCTATGGGTGATGAAGAAAAACTTACTCGTAATGATTGGGTTGGAATTTGGGATCCTAATAAACCTTATATAGGGCATATTAAGTATTTAGCTCAAAATATTGATGAAAAAGATCAACTTGATTTTAATTCTAAAATAGGACTTTTAGGGACTCCATGCTGTGAAATGATGGGGATTGCTTTAAATAATAGCTCTTTTATAGGCAATCGCTATTTAAAACATTTTATGAAATATAACGATGTTTATTGGGGGGATATTGGCGTTGATTTTGTTGTTCGAGAAAATAAAATTTATGTTAACAATGTAAGAAAAAATCCACAATTTTTAATCAACGATCAAGTTATAAGTGTTGATGGCTTACCCGCCAATGATTTAAGAAAACTCAATGAAAAAATTCTTTTTGCAGATCGCGGAAGCACTCTTTATTTTCAAGTATTGCGTGATAATATGGATTTAAATATTTCTACTGAAGTTTTTGCAAAAGATTTGAGCAAATTTAACCTTCCTGATTCTAAACCAAAACCAAAAATTACAAATTTCACAAGCAATCTTGGTTTAACGGTTAATACTAGTCTTGTTGTAACCAAAATAGATCCAAAATCAAAAGCATCAAATGCAGGATTTATGGTAGGAGATAAAATTTTACGCGTTAATAATATTATTTTAAATAATTTTAAAGAATTACAAAATATTTTAAGTGCTGGTAATGACTTTAGCATCTTAATTGAACGCAAAAGTACTAAATTACCTTTATCAAATTTCAACAATGAACTAGGCGGAAATGCCAACTCAGGTGGCGATGGTAAATTTCAATTTTTCATAAGGCTTACTAAGTGAATTTAAAAGAACTTTTTATCCATCACTTAGAAAAAAATCTACCTAAAGTTGAAAGCTTTCATCCTTTTTTTAATGAAGCTTTAGCCCTTATGCTAAAAGCGGGAGGAAAGCATTTTCGCGCACAATTGCTTTTAAGCGTAGTACAAAGCAATAAACCTGAACTTTTAAATCAAGCTTTAGATGTGGCTTTAGCTTTGGAATTTATCCATACTTATTCACTCATACACGATGATTTACCTGCTATGGATAATGCGGACTTTAGACGAGGAATTCCAACCTTACACAAAAGCTACGATGAACCTACAGCCATCTTAGTGGGTGATGCTTTAAATACTGAAGCTTTTTTAGTTCTAAGTCATGCTCATTTAAAAGATGAAATCAAAATCAAACTCATCAAAACTCTTGCCTTTAATGCAGGGCTTAATGGAATGGTCATAGGACAAGCTATTGATTGTTTTTTTGAAGACAAAAGACTGAGTTTAAATGAACTTGAGTTTTTGCACACACATAAAACCGCAAGATTAATCGCTGCAGCTTTAAAAATGGGTTGTGAAATTTGCGAACTTAACAACGAAGAAAACAATCAAATTTACAAACTTGGTTTAAAACTAGGACTGATTTTTCAAATCAATGATGATATTATCGATGTAACTACAAGCCAAGAACAAAGTGGAAAGCCTACTAACAACGATACTCATAAAAATTCTTTTGTCAATTTGCTTGGACTTGAACAAGCCATAAAAACAAAAGAAAATCTTCTTAGTGAATGCGAACAAGACTTAGAAAAACTCAATGAAAAACTCGCGCAAATGATACAAAATTTAATAATTCAATACTTATAAAGGCAAAAAATGGACATTCAAATTTTACAAGAACAGGCAAATACTCTAAGATTTTTAAGTGCTGATATGGTGCAAAAAGCAAACTCAGGACACCCAGGTGCACCTTTGGGTTTGGCAGATATTTTAAGTGTTTTAAGTTATCATTTAAAACACAATCCTAAAAATCCCACTTGGCTAAACCGTGATAGACTTGTATTTTCAGGCGGACATGCAAGTACTTTGCTTTATAGTTTTTTACATTTAAGTGGCTATGATTTAAGCTTAGAAGATCTTAAAAATTTCCGCCAACTTCATTCTAAAACCCCTGGACACCCTGAAATTTCAACTCTTGGAGTAGAAATCGCTACAGGCCCTTTAGGACAAGGCGTTGCAAATGCTGTAGGCTTTGCTATGGCAGCAAAAAAAGCGCAAAATTTGCTAGGCAGTGATTTAATCGATCATAAAATTTATTGTCTTTGCGGAGATGGGGATTTACAAGAAGGCATTTCTTATGAAGCTTGTTCTTTAGCAGGACTTCACAGGCTTGATAATTTCATACTTATTTACGATAGCAACAATATCTCCATAGAAGGCGATGTAGGTTTAGCCTTTAACGAAAATGTAAAAATGCGTTTTGAAGCACAAGGATTTGAAGTTTTAAGTATAAATGGACACAATTACGAAGAAATCAATAAAGCCTTAGAACAAGCTAAAAAATCCACAAAACCTTGTCTTATCATCGCAAAAACAACTATAGCAAAGGGTGCAGGAGAGCTTGAAGGCAGTCATAAAAGCCATGGTGCACCTTTGGGCGAAGAAGTGATTAAAAAAGCCAAAGCACAAGCAGGTTTTGATCCAAATATCAGTTTTCATATCCCACAAGCAAGCAAAATCCGCTTTGAAAGTGCTGTAGAACTTGGGGATTTAGAAGAAGCAAAATGGAAAGATAAGCTTGAAAAAAGTGGTAAAAAAGAACTTTTAGAAAGGTTATTAAATCCTGATTTTAGCAAGATAGCTTATCCTGATTTTAAAGGAAAAGATCTTGCTACAAGAGATAGCAATGGTGAAATTTTAAATGTTTTAGCTAAAAATTTAGAAGGATTTTTAGGTGGAAGTGCGGATTTAGGCCCTTCAAATAAAACAGAACTTCACGGCATGGGAGACTTTGTAGAAGGTAAAAATATCCATTTTGGTATCAGAGAACACGCTATGGCAGCGATTAACAATGCTTTTGCAAGATATGGAATTTTCTTACCATTTTCGGCAACTTTTTTCATCTTTAGCGAGTACTTAAAACCTGCTGCAAGAATAGCGGCTCTAATGAAAATCAAACATTTTTTCATTTTCACACACGATAGCATAGGTGTGGGCGAAGATGGACCAACACACCAACCTATAGAACAACTTAGCACTTTTAGGGCTATGCCAAATTTTTTAACCTTTAGACCTGCTGATGGAGTGGAAAATGTCAAAGCTTGGCAAATAGCCCTAAATGCAGGTATTCCAAGTGCTTTTGTGCTTTCACGCCAAAAACTCAAAGCTCTAAATGAACCCGTTTTTGGAGATGTAAAAAACGGAGCATATTTACTTGAAGAAAGCAAAGATGCTAAATTTACACTTTTAGCGAGCGGAAGCGAAGTTTGGCTTTGTCTAGAAAGTGCAAACGAACTTGAAAAACAAGGTTTTGCTTGTAATGTTGTTTCCATGCCTTGTTTTGAACTTTTTGAAAAACAAGATAAAGCTTATCAAGAAAGATTGTTAAAAGGTGAAGTTATAGGTGTTGAAGCAGCACATTCTAATGAACTTTATAAATTTTGCCATAAAGTGTATGGCATAGAAAGTTTTGGAGAAAGTGGCAAAGACAAAGATGTGTTTGAACACTTTGGCTTTAGCGTTTCAAAGCTTGTAAATTTTATCCTTAGCAAATAAAATGAATACAAATTTCAAATTTCAAAATAACACTCTTTTTATCTTTGGAATTTGGGATAAAACAAGTATTTATAAGTTAAAAATAAAAGATTTTTTAGCTTTGATTCAAAGCAAGGAAGTGATTTTTGATTTTAAAGATCTAAAAGCAATCGATACCGCTGGAGTGAGATTTTTCCTTGCTTTGGAAAATGACCTTAAAGATAAAAATATTAAAATCACCAAAGAAGGCTTAAATTCACGCTTTCAAACCCTTTTTGAACTTTGTGAAAAAAACTACCAAAGACTAAGCAAAACAAAAAAATCACATAAAAATTTCAGTGAATACTTTATCGATCTTGGAAAATTAAGTTTAGAACTTTTAAAAATTTTAAGAAAATTCATCAATTTCACAGGAGCTTTTTTCACAAGTCTTTTTTTATGCCTTAAAAATCCTAAAAATTTTCGCTTTATTGCTTTTTTATATCATATAGAAAATTCTGCTTTTAAAGCCTTGCCTATAGTTATTTTAACTGCTCTTTTAGTAGGAGTGGTTTTAGCCTATCAGGCCGCTTATCAACTCGCACAATTTGGAGTCAATATTTTCATAGTGGATTTGATGGGAATTTCAGCCACTAGAGAACTTGCACCTTTAATCGCTGCCATAGTGATCGCAGGAAGAAGTGCAAGCTCTTATACCGCACAAATTGGAGTGATGAAAATCACTGATGAAATTGCAGCTATGAATACTATGGGTTTTCGTTCTTTTGAATTTATTATTATTCCACGTGTTATGGCTTTGGTAGTGGCTATGCCTTTAATCGTTGCCATTAGCGATGCAATCAGTATTATAGGTGGAATGATGGTTGCAAAATTAAATCTTGATATTTCTTTTGCCGAATTTTTAAGACGCTTTAGAGAAGCTGTAGATATAAAACATATCTTTATAGGACTTGTAAAAGCACCTATTTTTGGATTTTTAATAGGGCTTATTGCTTGTTTTCGTGGTTTTGAGGTAAAAAACACTACACAAAGCATAGGAATTTATACCACAAAAAGCGTTGTAAATGCTATTTTTTGGGTGATAGCTTTTGATGCTTTATTCTCTGTTATTCTAACTTCTGCAGGAATTTAAATGGTTATTAAAGCACAAAATATCATTACAAAATTTGGAGAAAAAATCGTCCATGATGGCGTAAGTTTTGAAATCAAAAAAAACGAAATTTTTGGTATTTTAGGAGGTAGTGGAAGTGGAAAATCCGTCCTTTTAAAACAAATGCTTATGCTTGAACATTTTGATGGTGGAGAATATGAAATTTTAGGCTATAAACTTAAAAATATCAACGAAGAAGATGCACTTGCTTTGCGTAAAAAATGGGGTGTGGTTTTTCAGTTTGCTGCACTTTTTAGCTTTTTTAATGTTTATGAAAATATAGCCATTCCTTTAAAAGAATACACTCATTTAGATGAAAATAGCATACAAGAACTGGTTTTAATGAAGCTAAAAATGGTAGGTTTAAACGAAAGTGTTTTAAAACAATTTCCAAGCGAACTTAGTGGTGGTATGCAAAAAAGAGTGGCAATTGCTAGAGCTTTAGCACTTGATAGTAAGTTACTTTTTTTAGATGAACCTACCTCAGGACTTGACCCTCATAGTAGTCGCGAATTTGACGATTTGGTTTTAGAATTAAAAAAAAGTTTTGATTTAAATATCATTTTGGTTACACATGATAAAGAAAGTATGAAAAATTTACTCGATCGCTTTATCATTTTAGAAAATAAAAAAGTTGGATTTTGCGGTACTTATGAAGAATTACGCCTGCAAAATGAACGACTTTTTAAAAGATTTATGGAGTAAAAGTGGAAAATAGAGCAAATTATTTTTTTGTAGGACTTTTTGTTTTTGGAGTGTTTTTTGCAAGTCTTGGTTTCATACTTTGGCTTGGTGGATACTCTAAAGAAGAAAGTTTTAAGTATTATGAAATTCACACGCAAGAATCCGTTGCAGGACTTGGCATAAAAGCACCCGTAAGGCTTTTGGGCGTGGAAGTAGGTAGCGTAGAAGAAATCAGCATTTACAATCAAGATGAACTCGGCGTTAACATACGCATTAAGGTCAAAAACAATACCCCTATAAAAGAAGACACCTTTGCTACTTTGCAACTTCAAGGTATCACAGGACTTAAATTTGTCCAACTTCAAGGCGGAAGCAAAAATAGCAAAGATTTAGTATCTATACAGGGAAAACTTCCAGTCATTCCTTTTAAAGAAAGTTTTTTAGCAACCATAGACAGACAAAGTGAACATATTTTTTCTTTGGTTAAAACGGCCGATGATAAATCAAAAGAACTTTTAAGCGAAAAAAATCTTAAAAATCTAGAAATCTTTTTGCAAAATCTAGCAGAATTAAGTGCAAATTTAAATGCTAATTCTAAAAATTTAAGCCTTAATCTTTCAAACACAAGTTTAAAAATAGGAAAAATGGCTGATAATATAAGCCTTAGTGCGCAAAATTTCAACTCCAGTCTTAAAGACATAAAAGAAAGCACGATGATTTTAAAAAATTTCATAAAAAAAGCTGATGAAAAATTAAACACTTATGATGATATTAAAGCATCTTTGATGCAAAATTTAGAGCTTTTTAAACGAATTTTAATTGAAAGCAATATTCTAATAGAAAATTTACAAAACAGCCCTGCTGATTTGATTTTTAAAGAAACTAAACCTAAACTAGGACCAGGAGAAAAATAATGCTAAAGCAATTATTCTATATTTTG
Source organism: Campylobacter sp. BCW_6467 (assembly GCF_001762855.1). Taxonomy (NCBI): domain Bacteria; kingdom Pseudomonadati; phylum Campylobacterota; class Epsilonproteobacteria; order Campylobacterales; family Campylobacteraceae; genus Campylobacter; species Campylobacter sp. BCW_6467. The sequence goes on from NZ_MJXP01000020.1 coordinate 82,196, forward strand.
ACTTTTATTTTTATATTATGCGGATGCTCTTTAAGACACGAAACCATCAACAAAAATGAAAATATCATATTAAAAGATGAAGGAATAGACTCAAATATTTTTTTTAAAAAAACCGGTAAAATTCTTAAAATTCGCAATGCAAATGCACCTTGGTATTTAAACTCGCGAGCTATTGTTTATATAGATAATGGTTTTAGCAACAAATACGCACATTATTTCTGGGGAGACTTACCAAGCAATCTTTATTCTTTTTTAATTTTATCAAAATTTGAACAAAGCAATATTTTTACAACCTTACTTTCTTCAACAAGCTCTTTAAATGCGGATTATGCCCTTGAAAGCAGGATTAACTCTTTTGAACAAATTCTTAACAACAATGAAAACTACGCTCAAATTTCTATAAGCGTAAATTTCATAAATCTTGAAAACAATCAAATAATAGCTCATAAAATTTTCAATACTAAAGAAAAAATAGAAAAAAAAGATATCCGCTCTACTTATAATGCTTTTCAAAAAGCCTTAAATAAAATTGGAAATGAGATTGTTTTTTGGGTAAATTCTAATTTATCCTAATTTAGGAACACTTTTTGCTTTTTAAATATTTAGCAATATTTTTGAAAGGTAAACAATGAAAAGTGATTTAGATATATTTAAAAAACACTTAGGCGAAATTCAAAGCGTGAATGAATTTAAAGCAAATCAAATTTGCTCTCAAATCAATGATGCAAATGATTTTATAGGAGCACTTCAAGTACTTGATATGTCTTTAAAAAAAATAGAAAAAAGCATTCTAGAAAGAATAGATGAAAATTCAGATGATATGCAAAAAAGAACTCTTGATGCCACAGCATCACAACTTATACAAAACTGCTCTTTCATGGGAACAGCCCTTTTTGGAAATATTTTCAATGTTTATGTTGGTAAAAAACTTTTTGAATTTGAAATTGCTAATCCACTTTTAATTCTTCAAACAAGTAATTACGAAGGTGTATTGGCCTATATACAAGATAAAAGAGATGAAATAAAAATCATTCTATCAGAGTTAGCAACTGCAATCACCATGGGCGAAACTATGGATAATGCTGGAATTTATAACTCTACAATGGATTTTAAAAATTTATTTAAATAAGAATAGTAATCATTTGTTCTCTTTAAGCGAATATAATATATTTTAGCTTAAAGAGATTTTCCAAACTCTAAAAGAGAGTTAGGCTACGAATAAAAAGGGGGAGGGAAATAGCCTAACCCAAACGAGATCTTAAAAGATCTCTTTAAACTAAAATAAATATTTAGATAATTTAACAATTTTTATTAAATTATCTAAACCATATTTATGTTTTAGTTTAATACGATGTGACACTTTATTCTAATAACACTTAATATATGATAAAAATATTATTTAGTAACTTAAATTATTAAAGAATATTACTACAATATTATTTAAAAAATTTTAAATTTTTAGGATTTTAAGAAAAAAATATTATTTTTATAATTTAATATCATATCATAGAAAGAATTTCAGCACGCCCATTAATCACAGCAACACAATGTTCATAATGAGCCGCATTAAGCCCATCAATACTTCCAGCATCCCATTTTCCATTATAATGTTTTGGTGTTCCATCTTTTTGGCATATCATAGGCTCTATGCAAAACACCATTCCATTTTTAATTTTAGGGCCACTTTTTGCACTCGCACCTTTTTCTAAATAGTTTAAAATTTCAGGCTCTCCATGGGGCTTTCGTCCTATACCATGTCCACAATATCCACGAAGCGGGACAAAACCTCTTGCATGGATAAATTCGCCTAAAGCAGCTGAAAGTTCCTTAAAACGCATTCCATCATGAATAATATCTATAGCATGATATAACGCGTCTTTAGCACAAGAGATTAAAGCTTTATCAGTGGATGAAACTTCTCCTATAGCAATAGTTCTTGCTGCATCCCCATAATACCCATCAATCAAACTTCCCACATCAAGACCTAAAATATCACCCTCTTTGATAATTTTATCATCTGGAATTCCATGGATACAAACTTGATTTAAAGATGTACAAATGGCACCTGGAAAACCATAAAGCCCCTTAAATGATGGCTTGGCACCAAGGCTTAAAATATAATCTTCTGCCATTTTATCAATTTGTTTTAAACTCATTCCTATTTTAATTTCATTCTCTAAAAAATTTAAAGTTTTTGCTACAATTTGATTTGCTATTCTTAATTTTTCTATTTCATCTGGTTTTTTCAATTCTATCATTTTATTTCCTTATAAATTTAGCCAAATTTTAGCAGTATTTTTTAAAGATTCAACATCGCTTGAAGCATAAAAATGCAATCTTGCTTTATGATTTTTCAAATCTATATTTTCTCTTTCTTTAAGAAATTCAACTATAGCATCTCCTGAATGAATTAATTTTGTTTTATCGCCAAAATACTTACTTAAAGAACGACCTAGTAAAGGGAAATGAGTACAAGCGAGTATCAAAGCATCTGGAGTTGTGATATTTTTAAAATAATACTCCATAGCACTTTGCAAAAAATCTCCTTCAAAAATACCTTCTTCAACCATAGGCACAAAAAGCCCTGTAGCTAAAGCATTTATATTTGTATATCCTTGAGATAATAAACGCTTTTGGTATTCTTCTGATTTAATGGTTGCTTTTGTTGCAATGACTAAAATTTCTTTATTTTTATCATGTAAAGCTTTTATCGTTGCTTCAACCCCTGCATCAATTACGCCATATACTGGAAAATGTGCTTTTGCTTTTAAAGCATCTAAAGCATAAGCACTAGCAGTATTACATGCAATGATAAGCATATCAATTTGAAATTGTTCAAAAAATTCCAATGCTTCAAGACAGAACTTGATAATAGTATCTTTATCTTTTACCCCGTAAGGAACTCTTGCGGTATCTCCATAATAGATAATTTCATCAAAAAGTCTAGCTTCATAAAGAGATTTTAAAACACTAAGCCCCCCTACTCCGCTATCAAATACACCTATTTTCACTTTAATACCTTCTTGCTCCTATATAACGAGCCTTCCAATAAGAACTATTTAACTCGACTTCTTTTACTCCACCTTTAGTAGATAAATGTATAAATTTTCCCTTGCTCGTATAAATACCAACATGCATACCATTTGGCCCTCTACCTGTCTTAAAAAATACCAAATCTCCTGTTTGCAATTTTGATTTAGAAACTTTTCTCCCAGAACCTAATTGAGTTTTTGTAGTGCGAGGTATGCGTATATTAAGCTGAGCTAATGCACTCTGCGTAAATCCTGAACAATCAGCACCTTTTTTAGTAGTTCCACCTAAAACATAAGGAGTTTTTTTCCATTCATTTGCTATAGTCTTAAGTTTTGTTTCTTTATTTGTATTATAAATCGGGCGAGTATAGTTTAAATTCTGATAAAAACTACATCCACTTATAAAGAATACAATCGCGATGATGAAAAAAATATGTCTCATCAGTCCCCTTAAGATCGAGTAGCAAAGAATTTAAGATAAATAAAACCCCAAATCCCAGAACAAAATGAAGCTATGAGAATAGCTAAATTATCTGCATAATTAAAAATATCACTGACTTCATACGCCAAACCATCGATAAACAAACTCATTGTAAAACCGATACCTGTAAGTATACAAACCCCATAAAGTTGTTTCAAATTTGAACCTTGGGGCAAGGCTGCAAATTTAAAGCGGATTGCCAAATAAGAAAACAAAAATACACCCACTTGTTTACCCACAAAAAGCCCCAAAAAAATACCTATACTTACACCTGAAAAAATTGCTCCCATATCGATATTGGATAAATTTACCCCAGCGTTAGCAAAAGCAAATAAAGGCAAGATAACAAAAGCGAGCCAAAATTTTAGACTTTCATAGATTTCTTCTAAAAATGCTTCTCCATTTTTAGTTTGCATCGGTATAAAAAATGCTGTTATGATTCCAGCTAAAGTTGCATGCACACCACTTTTTAAAACACTAATCCAAAGAATAACTGAGCAAATAAAATAAAAAGACTTTCTTGTTATTCCTAAAATATTTAAAACAAGCATTACCAAAATAGCAATTCCTGCAACGACAAAAGCAACTATTGATAATTTTGTCGTATAAAAAATAGCTATAATTAAAATAGCACCCACATCATCAAAAATAGCCAAAGAAAGTAAGAAAATTTTTAAACTTGATGGAATATGCTTACCACACATCATTAAAATCGCTAAGGCAAACGCTGTATCTGTAGCTGTAGGTATAGCCCAACCTTTTAAGGTATAAGCATCTCCTATATTCACCAAAGCAAACAACATTGCTGGTATGAGTATACCCCCTAAAGCAGCCATAAAAGGTAAAACAATATTTTTAGGATTTTTAAAATCCCCATGCAAAAATTCCTTCTTAAGCTCAAGCCCTATAGCAAAGAAAAATATAGATATAAGCCCATCATTTATCCAAAGCAAAAAAGGTTTATTAAGCTCAAATTCACCTACACTAAATCCGACTTTTAAATTTAGAAATTCTCGATAATGTTCGCTAAAAGATCCATTTTGCACAAGCAAAGCAAGCAAAGTACAAACTATAAGTAAAACACCACCAAAAGCCTCATTTAAAACTAAAGTTTTTAATTTATGTACTATATTATTCATTTAACAATCTTAAGATAAATAAAACCAACAATGGCACTTAAAAAACTAGCTATTAAAATAGCAAGTTTATCCGCATGTTCAAAAATATCACTATTTTTATAGGCCAAACCATCAATAAATAAGCTCATCGTAAAACCAATGCCTGTTAAAATACATATACCATAAAATTTTCCATATTTAATATTTTCAGGTAGTTTTGCAAGCTTAAGTTTGATAGCAATAAAACAAAAAGTAAAAACACCTAGTTGCTTTCCTAAAAATAATCCTAGAATAATTCCAAGGCTTACAGGTGAAAATACTGAACCAAGATGCATATCTCTGATATCAATCCCAGCATTAGCAAAAGCAAATAAAGGCAAGATAAAATAAACCACCCAAGGATTTAAATCCTTAAGAACTTCATGCAAATAAGGTTTTTTATTTTTTGTATCAAGCGGTATAAATAAAGAAATAATCACACCAGCCAAAGTCGCATGTACTCCACTTTTAAGCATAGCTATCCACAATACAACACCTACTAACACATACAAAGAAAGATGGGTGATGTGATAATAATTTAACAAAAGCAGAGCAAATATACAAAACAAACAAATAATAATCGCCAAAGCTGAAAGCTGATCTGTATAAAATAAAGCAATAATAACAATAGCGCCCAAATCATCAAAAATAGCTAAAGAAAGTAAAAAAAGCTTTAAACTTGTAGGAATTTTATTTCCTAAAAGCATCAAAATGCCTACTGCAAAAGCTATATCAGTTGCTGTAGGTATTGCCCAACCTTTCATAGCAAAATCATGGGAATAATTAATAGTAGCAAAAATTAAAGCAGGAGTAATCATACCCCCAAAAGCTCCAAATATAGGTAAAGACACAGCTCTTATATTTTTAAGCTGTCCGCGTAAAATTTCATATTTTAACTCAAGCCCTATACATAGAAAAAATATAGCTATCAAACCATCATTTATCCATAAATCCAACGACTTTGAAATTTGAAAATGATCAAATCCTACTGTAAAATTAGCATGAAAAAAATCTGTATAAATAACACTTAAAGAAGAATTTTTACATAATAAGGCTAAAAATGTAAAAAATATAAGCAAAATACCAGGGAAAGTTTCACTTAAAACCATCTTCTTTATCATTTGCATCCTTGCTCCTAAATAAATATTATAAAAATTTAATACGATAAATAAAATGGCAAAATTATAACGAAAAAATACTAAAGAAATAATTATTTAAAAAAACAAGCTCAAGATACCAACAAGTTCTTAAGCTTGTTCTTAAGATATTTAAGCGTAAATATCCAAACCACTAGAGCTAGAAACTTGTGGAGCGGAGGCTTGAGAGACACCTTCCATACCTTCGATGAGTTCATTCATCAATGCCTCGTTTGTGTCCATAGATTTTTTCAAAACTGAAGTATTAACAGCAGTCATTAAATTAGCATTACCCATAGAAACATCTGAAACCATATCATCCTCCTTTTAGATTGAGTCTTAAGACTTTATTTAAATCGGATGATATTTTTAAAACTTAATATTTTTTACTAAACTTTTTAAAATTTTTCAAGGAAACCAATATCTGAAATTAAAAATCATAAATTTTTTAAGATAAAATCCTATTTTAAAAATTTTTACACTATGAAACAATAAGCAAAATATAAATGGTTGGTACTTTTAAAAGTGAATTAAATGGATAAAAATTTATTTCAATAAATTTAAGTTTTATCTTATTTTATACGATTTATAATATAATCAAAAATTACAACTTAAGAAAAAAATGAAAAAAATATCTTAAGTTTAGTAAACATTGTAAACTAAGAGGTTAATGAAATGATACTGGTAACACCTTGTGGCGTTATGGATACCACAAATTTTGGCAAAAGTGAAGTAAATAGGCAAACTATAGATTTTTCTTTAAAATCTCAAGAAAAAAAAGAGAAAGTAGAAGCTGAAGCTGAGAAAGAAGAAGTAAATAAAGACAATAGCGATTCTACAAACACAGATACCAACAAAAAAGATAAACTTTTGGATATATCTGCTTAGTCTAAAATATACTATAGCTATATCTCCTTAAAGAATACGCAATAAATGATTTTTTGATTTTTATTAAGCTTTTAAAACACTAAAAAATGAAAAATTAAAAATACAAAAACAATATCCCAAAGTGCATAGCTTAGAAGAAAGCCTTGCGATACTTAAAAACAACCCATATTAAATCACAAAAATAAGATATATTTAAAAATTTATTAAAATATATCTTAAATATAATTAATAAAAAATATTATCGATACAAAAGCTTATTTTTTAGTTCTATTTAAGATTTTTAATATTATACTAGCCATTATTTATTTTGATAATAAATATTATTTTTATCAAAAACCAAGGGTAATGATAATGAAAATTTTTAAAATTATATTTTTAATTGTAAGTATTTTTTTATCAAGCTCAGCTTTTGCTAGAGTAGATGATTATATTAATGAAGCAAATCTTATCAAAGATATGCTAAAACAAAGCATAGAAACTTACAAAAAGGGTGATAATCTAGGTGCTAAAAAGCTTAGCGAAGATGCGTATTTTCAACATTTTGAAAATATGGAAGGCCCTATAGGAAGAAACATAGGAAGAAAAGCCATCACCATGGAGCGTAAATTTGTAAATTTGCGTCGCATGTATAAAGATGAAGCTCCTTTAACACAAATTAATGCTTTAATTGATAGTCTTTATTATGATCTTGATGAAGTAGCCCCAATCTTACAAAATGGATATCGTTTAAAAGCAGAAGCAAGCGATACAAACTATGATAAGGCTAAAGCTGAAAAATCAAGCCTAGAAGCCAATGCCAAACGCGAAGCTGATGCAGAAGCTTTAATCGCACAAATGATGGGCGTGGATAAAAAAGATTTAGCACAAAGCTCTTTAACCACCCAAGTTCCTACACCTACAAACAACGATGCGAGCAAACTTACAGATGATAATGCAAGCGCTGATTTACAAGCTGCTGCTGCAATGGACGCAAGATTGCAATTTATACTAGATAATATCTCTACCAAATTTTCACAGGCAGCTAATGCTTTTAAAGAAAAAAACTACCAAGCTAGTAAAGATTTTTTAAATGATGCCTTATTTAGTGATTATCGCAATACCAAAGTAGAAATTTTAGTAAATAAATTTACCAAAGCAGGAAACGATCAAAAAATTCAACAAGCCATACGCACCCTTATACGCCAAATCAACGATGCAAAAATAGATGAAAAAGACTTAAGAAATGGCTTAGATAACATAGAAGAACAAATTTTTGATGTTTTCTTACAAATTCCAAATTCAGAACTTTCAAGTTTGCAAATTTCAGGCTTTAATGATGAAACAAAAGGCAAAGATTATGCCAAAGTTTCTAATGATATCAAACTTGCCTTAGATGGAATTTTGAAACATTATGATGGCTTTAGCGCTTCTATAGTAGATGATTTGCAAGGAATTTATCTAGATACTTTTGAAGCAAGCGGTATGGAAAATAAAATCGGTGCTGTAGATAGCGGCTTAAAACTTAAAATAGAAAGTTTATTTTCCAAAGGCGTAGCACTGATTAAAGCAAGTGCAGATAAAAAAGAGCTTGAAGCTACTTTTAATGACTTAGAACAACTCATAGCAAACAGTGTAGATAAAATTCAAGATTCCACCCCTTATTCGTTGTTTATATGGGCTTTAGGCATTATTTTGCGTGAAGGCTTGGAAGCTTTGATTATCGTTGTAGCCATTGTTTCTTATCTTGTGCAAAGTGGCAACAAAAATCGTCTAAATATCGCCTATAGTGCTCTTTTTACAGGAGTGATTTTAAGTTTTATTACCGCTTTTGGAGTTTCTTGGCTATTCAAAGAAAATGCAGGACAAAGTAGAGAGCTTATAGAGGGTATTACCATGCTTATAGCCGTATTACTACTCTTTTATGTGGGCTTTTGGCTACTTTCAAACGCACAAAATAAAAAATGGACAAGCTTTATCAAACAAGGTGCTATAGATGCTATATCAAACAATAGTGCAAAAACCCTTTGGATCACCGTATTTTTAGCTGTTTATAGAGAAGGTGCAGAAACTGTGCTTTTTTATCAAGCCTTGCTTTTTGATGCTAAAACAAGCACTGATTTTAGTGCTGTTTTTGGTGGGCTTGGACTTGGAATTTTAATACTTATTGTTTTATATTTTCTTTTAAAAGCAGGAGCCATTCGCATACCTGTAAAACAATTTTTCTATATCACTTCTTACATTATTTTTTACATGGTTTTTGTTTTTACAGGCAAAGGCATAGCTGAACTCATAGAAGGAAAAGTCATCATTCCTAGTCTTATACCTATGAATTTTGAACCGATTTTATGGCTTGGAATTTATCCTTACTATGAAACCTTAATCCCTCAATTTATAGTTTTGATCATGCTAATTATTGGCATTTTAATAACAAAACAAATTTCAAAAAAAGGAGTAGAATCATGATAAAAAAAGTTTTATCAGTAGTTGCTGCAGCTGCGGTTATTAGTACAAATTTATTTGCAGGCGAAGTGCCGATCGGCGATCCAAAAGAACTTAATGGCATGGAAATAGCCGCTGTTTATTTACAACCTATTGAAATGGAGCCAAGAGGTATTGATTTAGCTGCATCTTTAGCAGATATTCACCTAGAAGCTGACATTCACGCACTTAAAAACAATCCAAATGGTTTTCCAGAAGGTTTTTGGATGCCTTATTTAACTATAGCTTATGAACTTAAAAATACCGACACAGGTGCAATTAAACGTGGAACTTTGATGCCTATGGTGGCTGATGATGGTCCTCACTATGGTGCAAATATTGCTATGGAAAAAGATAAAAAAGGTGGCTTTGGCGTAGGAAATTATGAACTTACTTTTTATATCTCAAATCCAGAAAAACAAGGTTTTGGACGCCATGTTGATGAAGAAACAGGCGTGGGCAAGTGGTTTGAGCCTTTTAAAGTAGATTATAAATTCAAATACACAGGCACGCCAAAATAATTTTACGCTCGGATTTTCCGAGTGTTTAAATATTTTTATTTTTATTTGAAAAAATTAAAATAACAATGTTTAAAGAGTAAATTATGAGTATATATTTTGTGCATTTTCTTATCAGTGTTTTGCCACTAAGTATTTTAATAGCCTTTATCACTCCTGATAAAAAATATATTTTTAAAAGTTTTTTAGTAGTTTTTTTGGGCTTTTTATTTGGATATTTTGCTTTTTTTATCGCGGCACAATTTTTAAAAACCGAAAATTTAATCTTTAATTTTGATTTTGTTTTTATAGGTTTATTGCTAGTAAGCTTTATATTTTATTTTTGGAAAAAAATTGAAATTTTAAATTTTATTTTATTAGGAATTTTAAGTTTTTGCACCGCTTTGCATTATTATTTTTTAAGTCAAGATTTCCCTATTTTTACTAGCTCTTTAATCGATAGCGAAGGTATAAGCTCTTTAGGTTTTATTGCTTTAGCCTTGCTTGTTTGTATTTTGATTTTCTTCTTTTTAAAATGGCAAAAAAATTTTAATCAAAAAACAAGCTTTATGCTGTTTTTACTGCTTATCCTTATAGAAAGCGATAAAGCTCTAGCCAATATCTTGCTTACTTTAATGCGAAATTCCATCATAGAAACTCATGCTTTTTTGGTGAGTTTTGTAGGAAAAAGTAATTATTTTGGTGTTTTTGGAATTTATGTTTATTTAATTTTCATCACTTTTTTAGCATTCTTAAGCTTAAAAATTCGCAAAAAAAATATAAGCAAAAAACAAATTTTAGATATAAATTATCGCAAAAATGAAGCTAAAACAAGTCTTATTAATCGCTATTTTTCCAGTGTTTTTATCTCCTGTGTTATAAGTTTTTGCATTGTTTTATACTTTTTTATGGTAAGCTCTAAGCCTTTAACCATAGATGAGCCTAAAGAAATTTTACCCGATAAGAATGGCAAATTTATCTTTGATATAGCTCTTTTAAGGGATAACAAACTCCACCGCTTTGCTTATATCAGTGCTGAAGGCAAAGTGATAAGGTTTTTTCTTATCAACAAAAGAGAAGATAAGGATTCTCCTGTAGCTGTTTTTGATGCTTGTATGATTTGTGGAGATATGGGCTATATCAAAAAAGATGGACAACTCATTTGCATTTCTTGCAATGTGCGTATTTTCTTGCCTAGTGTAGGCAAAAGCGGGGGTTGCAATCCTATCCCACTCAAATACGAATACGATGGTAAAAAAATCACCATAGATGTTAAAGATGTAATAGCAGGATCTAATTATTTTAGTCAAATCAAAGAAATTGAAGTGCAAGATCCTGTATCAAAAACAAAGGTTATAAACACCCAAGCTCCTTTTTCTTATAGTTATAAAGGGATTACTTATTATTTTTCAAATCAAAACAACTATGAAGAATTTAAAAAAGATCCTACAAAATATGTAGAAGAAAACGAAGCCCAATTTTTAATCCAAAGGAGAAACGATGTTGGCTAAAATGATTTTTAACTCTATATTTAAAAACAAAATTCAAAAATTTTTAGCCTTTCTTACTTGTTTTTTAGCCACGCTTTTGCTCTCTACTATGCTAAATATTACCCTAAGTATAGGCGATGAAGTAACTAAACAACTCAAAAGCTATGGCTCTAATATCCTTGTTTTACCCAAAGGCTCAAGTCTTAGTATAGAAATAGGTAATGAACTTTATGAACCCTTAAAAAACAAAAACTATCTAGAAGAAAAAAATTTATATATGATTAAAGACATTTATTGGCGTAACAACATCACCGCACTTGCTCCTTTTTTAGAAGGTAAAATCACAATTGAAAACTCCCAGCAAAAAGCACTTATTTATGGCACTTATTTTCAAAAAGCCATAAAAATTAAAGATGATGATGATTTTATCACAGGTATAAAAAGTCTTTATCCTTATTTAGCAGTGCAAGGAGAATGGGCAAAAGATGATAGCAATGAAATCATGCTAGGTGAAGACTTTGCTAAAAACAATAAACTAAAACTAGGAGATACTATCAAACTCATAGGAGAAAACAATCAAAGCAAAGAAGCAAAAATTGTAGGCATTTTACTTCATGCCAATCCTAAAATGTCAAATAAAATCATCACTCCTTTAAATTTAGCTCAAGATTTACTCAACAAACAAGGGCTTTACTCAAGTGCAGAAGTAAGAGCTTTTACCATACCTGAATCAGCCCTTTCTGAAAAAGTGCGTCGCATGGGCGAAGAAAAATTAGATCAGTTAGAATATGACAAATGGTATTGCTCAGCTTATGTAGGCTCAATCGCTAGTCAAATTAGTGATGGCTTACCAGGTGCTGATGCAAAAGCTCTAAATGCTATAAGCGATGCTCAAAGCTTGGTGGTTAAAAAGATCCAATCCTTAATGGGCATTACTTGCATTATTTGTCTTATTGTTGCAAGTATTGCGATTTCAAGCCTGATGAGTTCTGAAATTCATCGTAGAAAAAAAGAAATAGGACTTTTAAAAGTGCTTGGTGCTAATACTTTTCAAATTTATCTCATCTTTGCTAGTGAAAATTTAATCGTAGCTTTATTTGCTGCTTTATTTGGATTTATTTTTGGCACAGCACTTTCTCAAATCATCAGCCTTAGCATTTTTGGATATTTTATTGATATAGCCTTTATAGCTTTACCTTTAAGCTTTATTTTTGCAGGACTTATTGCCTTGCTAGGTTGCTTGCTTCCTATCAAAAATATCACACAACTTTCAGCTGCAGGAGTGCTTTATGGTAGATAAGTTTTTCCTTAATGAGCTTTTTAAAAGCATTAGCTTTTCTTATCAAAGACTTTTTATAATAGTTTTAAGTGTTTTTATAGGAGCACTTACTTGCTCAGCTTTTTTAAATATTTATTTTGATATTGACACCAAACTTTCTAAAGAATTAAAAGCCTATGGAGCAAATGTAATGATAAGCCCTAAACAGGATGAAAATTTTATCTCCAATGCTGAGTATGAAAAAATAAAAGAAAATTTAAAGGCTAGAGCTCTAACTCCTTTTTTGTATGATTTTTTAAATTTAGGCAGTACAAGCGGAGTGGTTTTAGGCACTGATTTTAGGGCTTTAAAAATCACTAAACCTTTTTTAGAAGTTAAAGAAGGAAGCTTTTCTCTAAATGATTTTGATGAAAATTCAGCCTTTTTAGGGGTTAATTTAGCCAAGCAACTAGGCCTAAAAACAGGCAATGAACTTCAAATTTACAATCCAAACAACGGAAAAAGCATAAAACTTACCATAAAAGGCATACTTTCAAGCAATGATGAATTTGATAGCATTGTTTTAGCCCCTTTAAGCGTGGTGCAAAATTTAAGCGATAGAGCCGGTATTAACTATGCTAATGCTGTAGTTTATGGAAATTTTGATGAAGTTAAAGCCAAAACACAAGCAATCAACAATGAATTCATCGATGCAAAACCTATATCTTCAGTATCCTTAAGCGAAGGTTTAGTACTTGGAAAAATCAAAGCTTTAATGTTTTTAATCATACTTGTAGTATTGATCATAGTCACTACTAGCGTTAATACAACTTTAAGCTCTATTATATTTTCTCGCAAAAAAGAGATCGCACTGCGTTTAGCCTTGGGTGCGAAAAAAAGTGAAATTTTTAAACTTTTTGCTAGTGAATGCTTTATAGTAAGTTTTTTTGCTAGTTTAATCGGAGCTTTTTGTGGGATATTTTTAGCCAATGTCTTTGGTTATTTGATTTTTAATTCTAGTATTGATTTTAGATTTATAGCTGTTTTTATAGCCTTAATCATTTCTTTGATTTTTGCCTTTTTGGCTGCATTTTTTCCTATAAAAAGAGCATTAAAAATCAATGTGTGTGAAAATTTGAAAGGTGAATGATGAAAAAAGAACTTATTAAAATAAACAATTTAAATAAAGAATTTGGCAAAGTTAAAGCCTTAAACAATATCAACTTAAGCGTCTATGAAGGAGAATGGCTTGCCATCATGGGTCCATCAGGAAGTGGAAAATCAACGCTTTTAAACATACTATCACTCATGGATACTCCAAGCTCTGGAGAGTATATCTTAGATAATGAAAACCTAGAGCAAATGGATGAAGAGCAAAAAATCACCTTGCGTCGTGAAAAAATAGGGCTTGTCTTTCAACAATTTCATCTTATCCCCTATCTTAACGCCTTAGAAAATGTTATGCTCTCTCAGTATTATCACTCAAGTGTAGATGAAGAAGATGCCAAAATGGTTCTTGAAAAAGTAGGACTTTCACACAGACTCACTCATTTACCTAGCCAATTAAGTGGCGGGGAACAACAAAGAGTTTGTATAGCAAGAGCTTTGATCAACAACCCAGAGCTTTTGCTCGCAGATGAACCCACAGGAAATTTAGATGAAGCCAATGAACAAATCGTTCTTCAAACCTTGCAAAAATTAAAAAACGAAGGCAAAACCATAGTTTTAATCACACACAATCCTGATTTAGCCAAATTCGCAGATCGAACCCTTATCTTACAACATGGGGTGTTAAAATGAAAAAAAGTCTTTTAATCTTAAGCATTTTGTTTTTGCTCAATGCTTGTTCTTTTGAAAATTCAAAAGATACTGGAAAAGTTGGAGAAAAAAGCGCTGAAATTTCAGCTAAAGATACCTTAGGAAAAGCTGTAAAACTTGCTGATGATAATACAAGTTTAAAAGTCTTAGTCTTTTTTCAAAATGGCTGCCCTTCTTGCTTAAAAGAACTCCCTTCTTTAGATGAATTCATACAAAATCACCCCAATAAAATCAGTGTTTATGCTATAAATTCCATCGATAATGCCAATGTGGTTAAGGTTTTAGCCGAACAATTTGACTTTAAAAATGTAAAAGTTTTAAAAGACGATCTTAAAATCACCAATGATCGTTACGCTGTGTTTACAACCCCTACTACCATCATCATTAAAGATGGGATAATAAAAGATAGAATTTTAGGAGAAAAACCATGGGAATTTTTCGAATCCAAGCTTATTTCTTTGCTTTAATCATAGCTTTATTTTTTGTAGCTTGTGATAGTGGAGAAAATTTTAAAGCTTTAAATAGTGATAAAACTTATAATTTTGCCTACAATGGTTTTGAAAAAAGCCTAAAACTAAATGATAAAGCACAAAATTTTGCCTTAGTATTTTTCACAAAAAATTGTGGAGTTTGTAAAGAACAAATTCCTATTTTACAGAATTTGGCTAAAAATTATGATTTTAATATCTTTGTGGTTTTAGGCGATGCAAACGATGCAAACGATGCAAAAGCTTGGGCTAATGAAAAAGGTTTATCTAATTTAGCAATGTTTTATGAAAAAAGAGCAGCTAAATACCTTTCAAGTGCCATTAGGGAAATATATGGAGTACCTGTGCTTAGTTTTTTCAAAGAAGGAAAAATGGATGAAAAATTCATAGGCTTAACTCCTTATAGCATACTTGAAAAAGAAATCAAAAAAGTAAAAAGCTAAAATTTACTTTAAAGCTTTTTATCTCCTATAAAATATCCATAAAGCTCATAGCTTCCATCTTTTTTCATCAAAATTACAGGATATTTTTCACTATAACCTTGTTCCATTCCTGGGCTTCCTTGCGGCATGCCAGGAGCTGAAATTCCTATAATATCTTTAGGTTTGTTTTCAAGCAACCATGCTATAGCACTTTCAGGAACATGCCCTTCAATAGCATAGCCTTCGATCACACCCGTATGGCAACTTTGATACTCATCTTTTATACCCATTTTTTCTTTGATTTTAAGAAAATCATTGGTTTTATGAACACTAACCTCATAACCCTTAGCTTTCATATAATCAGCCCAAAGATCACAACAGCCACAAGTAGGACTTTCATAAACTTGTATTTCCTTAGCCTGCGTAAGAGTGAGTAAAAAAAGAATGGTTAAAATTGTTTTTTTCATAATTGCTATCCTAAGTAAAAAATATATAATAATACTTTTATAAAGTTAATACCATCACATTTTTAACACTAAAAATGAATTTACAAAAATTTAATCAAGAAAAAGATTTTTAATGGGTGCTGATTTTGTCTTTACGGCAAAGATATAAAAGATAAAACGATTTTAAAAAACTAGAATTTTTTAACTTAAAAAGCTTAAAATTTAGATATATTTTATACTATGTTTTTTATAGTCAAAACCTTTATGGTGTGAAAGCTCTAAAATAATAGAGCTTTCAAGTATTATTTGAAATTATAGAACTTATCAGCAGCTCCACCATCACAAGAAACCTTATCGCTTGATTTTGTATATTTACCCCCTTTAACACATTTAATATTCCATTCAACAGCCCAATTTGTTTTTCTATCTACAACTAAGAATTCATTATAATAAATAATCTTTCCTTTTGCTATTTCTTGTTTCATTACTTTTAAAGGACCCCTTTAATAACATCATATTCATGCGGATCATCTTTTTTGATACTTTCTATAGCATAAATCTCTAAGTTATCAGTGTTAAATTGACTTTTCATTTCTTCTTTAGCATCTTCTAAAGCTATTTTTGCATAGGCATCATCTCCTCCTGATACTTTAACTAAATTAGAATCATGTATAGTGATAACTCCTGCAAATGCTGACACATTTAAAGCTACTAAAGCTGCGAAAGCTAAACCTAATTTTTTCATTTTATCTAACAATCATAAGAAATTTTAAAATGAAATAAAAATTTATGAGAAATCAACTCTTGTTTGAAAATGATAAAAGTAAGTGGTGCGGATGAAAGGACTTGAACCTTCACGCATTGCTGCACCAGATCCTAAGTCTGGCGTGTCTGCCAATTTCACCACATCCGCTAAAGTGGTACGCCCAAGAGGATTCGAACCTCTGACCTACGGCTTAGAAGGCCGTTGCTCTATCCAGCTGAGCTATGAACGCATATAAAATCTTGGTGGTGCGCCCGATAGGAATCGAACCCATAACCTACAGATCCGAAGTCTGTTGCTCTATCCAGTTGAGCTACGAGCGCTTAGTGGGGTGAGTGATGGGAATTGAACCCACGACCCTCAGGACCACAATCTGATGCTCTAACCGACTGAGCTACACTCACCATTTTGTATAAATTTATAAAAAATGGTCGGGGTGAAAGGATTCGAACCTTCGGCCCCTTGGTCCCAAACCAAGTGCGCTAACCAGACTGCGCTACACCCCGAATAAATAAAAGGAAATATTTTATCACAAAATAATTTTAAAGTCAAGGATTTTCATCTCTTATTCTTAAAAAAACCGGAAAGCGAGGTAAGGAATTTTTGGTCAATCCATTAAATTTATAAGTCACAATACTACCAATTTTTGGAGGATTTTTTCTATCTTCATCTTTTAAACCACTGCCTATTTTAATGATTTGTCCATTAGGCATTTTACAAAGTAAGGCACCTACTTGATTTTCAAATTTACCCTTACCCTTGCGAAATCCTACCAACTCACATTCTGCATCATCATAGGGTTTTAATTTCATAGCATTTTTACTTCTGCCTTTTTCATAAGGACTTAAATTTTTGCGTATGACAATACCTTCACCTTGATTTTTTATAATGCTTTCGTAAAATTGATTTAAATTATTTTGATTTTCAACTGGAATTTGAGGAATAATTTTTATATAGGCACTAGGATATTTTTGCAAATACTCTTCTAAAACAGCCAAACGATTTTTAAGAGTACAAGTAGAAATTTGAAATTCTTCGCAAGCATTTGGCACATCAAAAATATTATAAGTTACTTCCTTCCATAAGGTCAAATTGCTATCGCCACTACGAATTAAAGCTGAAATTTCATCAAATTTATTTCTTGCTATCCAAAGCTCACCATCAATAACAAAAGGAGGGAAATTTTTTGTAAAAAAGTCAGGAGTTTTTATTTTGTAATTTTGGCGAGTTTTTAGATATTTCCCATCCCAAATTCCACGCACTCCATCAAGTTTTTCGCTCATCAAATAAGCATTAAAATCTTTAGAGTTAAAATCTTGCTTATCGAATTCGCTAAGAAGTAAAATTTCATTAGCAAAAACTAAACAAGCACAACATATTAAAAAAATAAATCTCATCAAAGCAGATTAATCATATATCCAGTTGCATCTTTTTGAATATTATAATTATAAGTTCCATCAAGATATATTACAAGTCGATAATATCCTTTATGAGATCCAAAGTCTATGCGTTTAAAAATAGAATTGCTAAGGCGTATGTTTTTTGTAGGGCTAATCATTTTAGATCTAAAATCTATAACGATTTTGCTTGGATTTCCTACTGAAAAATCTGTGATCATTTCATCACTAGTGTTAAGTTTTATTTTGTTTTTATAAACCGCGTAAGAAATAAAATCATAAATCTTTGCAACCTGTAAAGGTATTTCAACATTGGCTGTTGAGTTTGATTCTTGTTTAGAACTATTTTTTTCAGGTATAGTAACTGAAACATCAAGTACTTTTGAAGGATCAGGGCTTTTAAATCTTGATATAGTATAAGTATCGTGCCAATCAATACTTTTATTAACATCTAAATCGATCTTATCTTCACTTCCGTCTAAATTGATATAATTAAAAGTAATGCTTTTTAAAATTCTTGCACTAGAATTAAATTTAACTTCCTCTTTTTGAAATTCAGGTGGAGCAACCAAGGTTATATTTTGATCTGTCTTGAAAGGATTTTCATCAGCATATAAAAGAGAGGTAAAAATAAAAAATATTGCTAAAATTCTAGTTTTCATTTGGGTATAATCCTTTTAATTCAAAATAATCTTTTTGTGCTTTAGCGTTTTGTTCTTTGAGTAAAATAATCTTTTTATTAAGCTCTTCTTTGGTATTTTCTAAGCTTAATAAAGTATCCAAAGAATACTGCCCAAAAAACATATTGCCAAAATAAATCGCTCCAATTACAACAAGAAAAGCCCAAAAAATCATTTTTATAACATGGGTATAAAAACTTTTTTTTCTTGTGCTTTCGTCGTATTCTTTAAGTAAATCGCTCAGAGCTTTTCTCCTAAGTATTCATCACTTTCAAGTTCAATTTCAAGCAAGCGATTGTATTTTGCAGTTCTTTCGCCTCTTGCTAGGGCTCCTGTTTTGATTTGTCCTGTATTTAAAGCTACGGCAAAATCTGCTATAAAAGCATCTTCACTTTCGCCGCTTCTATGACTCATCACGCATTTATAGTTATTTCTTTGTGCTAAACGCACAGTTCTCATAGTTTGGGTAATAGTTCCGATTTGATTTGGTTTAATAAGCACAGCATTTGCCATTTTTTTGATGATGCCTTCTCTTAAAATATCTTCATTAGTTACAAACAAATCATCGCCTACAAGCTGAATTTTATTGCCCAATTTTTCAGTAAGCTTAATCCAACCTTCAAAGTCATTTTCAGCTAAGCCATCTTCGATACTGCAAATTGGATATTTTGCACAAAGTTCTACATAGCGTTCGATCAAATCCTCGCTTGAAAAAGCCTTGCCTTCCATGTGGTATTTACCATCTTTGAAAAATTCTGTACTTGCTACATCAAGAGCAATTTTTACACGATTTTCATAACCTGCTTTTTTGATACAAGTCATTAAAAGATCGATAGGTTCTGTGTTATTAGCTAAATTTGGAGCAAAACCGCCTTCATCACCTAAAGCTGTAGAATGTCCAGAATTTGCGAGTTCTTTTTTTAATATCGCATAAATTTCACAAACTGAACGCAAAGCTTCTTTAAAACTAGTAAAACCAAAAGGCATGATCATAAATTCTTGAAAATCTACATTGTTGTTTGCATGAGCACCGCCATTTATGATATTACACATTGGTACAGGTAAAATGCTCGCATTTGCACCACCTAAGTAGCGATACAAAGGCATTCCCAAAGCAGCTGCAGCCGCACGAGCTGTTGCCATAGATACGCCTAAAGTCGCATTTGCACCTAAATTTGAATAGTTCTTTGTTCCATCAAGCTCACGCAAAGTATCATCAAGTTGAGTTTGATTAAAAGCATCTAGCCCTAAAATTTCATCTGCAATGGTTTCATTGACATTTGCAACAGCTTTTAAAACGCCTTTTCCGCCAAATCTTTCATCATTATCACGCAATTCTAAAGCCTCTTTTGAACCTGTACTTGCACCACTTGGAACTATGGCCGCACCTACACTTCCATCGCTTAGCGTAACTTCGGCTTTTACAGTTGGATTTCCTCTGCTATCAAGAACTTCATAGGCTCTAACATCTTCAATTACTAACATTATTATTCTTCTCCTTCGTCATCTTCGCTACCGCTGAACATACCTTCTATTCCCATAGAATTTTGAATCGCTTTTGTGATTTCATCTGCAATTTCAGGGTTTTCTTTTAAGAAAGCTTTTGAGTTTTCTCTACCTTGTCCAAGTTTTTTATCTTTATAAGAGAACCACGCGCCACTTTTATCTACGATATCAAGTTTTACACCGTAATCAATCAACTCACCTTCACGGCTTAAACCCTCTCCAAACATCACATCAAATTCAGCTTGTCTGAATGGAGGAGCAACTTTATTTTTAACTACTTTTACTTTTACACGATTTCCTATAGGTTCTTCGTTTTGTTTTAAGGTTGCCACTTTTCTAACATCTAAACGCACAGAAGCATAAAATTTTAACGCATTTCCACCTGTTGTGGTTTCAGGAGTACCATAACCCATAGCACCGATTTTCATACGAATTTGGTTGATGAAAATTACTGTGGTATTCATTTTATGAACTATACCTGTAAGTTTTCTTAGAGCTTGAGACATAAGTCTTGCTTGAAGTCCTACATGTTGATCACCCATATCGCCTTCAATTTCTGCTTTTGGGGTAAGTGCTGCAACGCTATCTACTACGATAAGATCTACTGCACCACTTCTTGCTATAGTTTCTACAATTTCTAAGGCTTGCTCTCCAAAATCAGGTTGAGAAACATACAAATCATCTGTATTTACACCTAAATTTTTAGCATATTTTACATCAAGCGCATGTTCTGCATCGATAAAAGCACAAACTCCACCTGCTTTTTGGCATTCTGCGATAATGTGTAAAGTTAGAGTGGTTTTACCTGAACTTTCAGGCCCATAAATTTCTATAATTCTTCCTTTTGGAACACCGCCTATACCTAAAGCAAGATCAAGTCCAACTGAACCTGTGCCTATGCTATCGATTTGCTCAACTTCTTTATCCCCTAGTCTTAAGATAGTGCCTTTTCCAAAGGTTTTATCTAAACTTTTTAGGGCAGCGTCTAGGGATTTTCTTTTATTATCATCCATAACTTTCCTTAAAAATTCTAAATTTTTAGTTAGAATTCTAACAAAATAAAATTAAATAATGGTTTATTTTGCTAGAATTAAAGCAAAGATTTAAAGGAAGTATAGATGAAAAAAATTACTATTGCGCATTCTCCTGATGCTGATGATATTTTTATGTATATGGCTATTAAATTTGGGTGGATAGGGAATGATTTTGCTTATGAAAATACAGCTTTAGATATACAAACTTTAAATGAATTTGCTTTGAAAAATGAATTTGATGCTACGGCTATTTCTTTTGGGCTTTATCCTTTAATTGCTTCTGAATATGCGCTTTTACGCACAGCAGTGAGTTTTGGCGAAGGTTATGGGCCAAAACTCATCAAGAAAAAAGACACACATTTAAAAAGAAATTTTAAAGTCGCTTTGAGTGGAGCAAATACCACCAATGCTTTGATTTTTCGTATGAAATACCCTGAAGCTAGAATTATTTATAAGAATTTTTTAGACATTGAAAATGCAGTTTTAAGTGGTGAAGTAGATGCAGGAGTTTTAATCCATGAAAGCATTTTAGAATTTGATCAAAGTCTTTGTGTGGAAGCAGAACTTTGGGATATATGGTTTGAATTTGCTAAAGAAAATTTACCTTTGCCTTTAGGTGGAATGGCTTTGCGTCGCTCTTTGCCTTTAAGCGATGCGATTAAGATCGAAAAGGATTTAACCAATGCTGTAAAAATCGCCGATGCAAATCGTAAAATTTTAGCCCCTATGCTTATAGAAAGAAAACTTATCCGTGTTGATGAAGAAAAACTGGATGCTTATCTTAATCTATATGCCAATAAAAACTCCATTAGCATGAATCAAACTCAACTTTTAGCTGTAGATACGCTTTTTAAACTAGGATATGATTATAAATTTTATGATAAAATCATACATGTAAATGATTATCTTATCCCTAGCGAATACGAAGAAGCTAGAAATTCTTAAAAAGGATAAAAATGGATGAAAGTACCTTGGTTGCTCTTGGAGTGCAAACCTTTAAAATCACACTTTTACTTTCCTTGCCTATGCTTTTAGCAGGGCTTATTGCAGGGCTTGTAATCAGTATTTTTCAAGCAACTACACAGATTAACGAAATGACACTTTCTTTTGTTCCTAAAATCATCCTGGTTGTAGTTATTTTAATCTTTTTAATGCCTTGGATGACTACAACTATGATTGACTTTACCGAAAACATACTAAATCAAATTCCAACTTTTATCAAATGATCATTGATTTTAAAAAATACTCTTCTGTGCGTATAGGAAATGAATTTGAAGTTTTGGTTTTGGATCAAATTTGTGATTTTGATGGTTTTTTAATAGGCGGTGCAAATAACCTTTTAGTTAGCCCAAAACCTAAAAATATAGGAATTTTAGGAGATAGTTTTGATTTTATACAAATTTTAGATCAAAATAAAGATTTTATACATCTTCGCATAGGCTGCAAAACAAAATCAAGCAAAATGTATCGTTTTGCCAAAGAAAACAATCTTAAGGGTTTTGAGTATTTAAGCAAAATTCCTGGTACACTTGGCGGGCTTTTGAAAATGAATGCAGGACTTAAAGGAGAGTGTATCAGTCAAAATTTAATCAAAATTGCCACTTCTGAAGGTGAAATTCTAAGAGCAAATATAAATTTTGATTATCGTTTTTGTCCTTTAAATATGCCTTTTTTTTGGGCTGAATTTAAACTAAACTTTGGCTTTGATACCCTTAAAGATGAAGCTTTAAAAAATGCAAGAAGCAACCAACCTAGTGGACCAAGCTTTGGCTCTATCTTTAAAAATCCGAAAAACGACTTTGCAGGACGTTTAATCGAAGCTGTAGGACTTAAAGGATTTAGCAAGGGAGATGCTATGTTAAGCGACAAACACGCAAATTTTTTAATCAATAAAAAAAATGCAAGTTTTGAAGATGCGTTTTTTCTTATCGAATTAGCTAGAAAAAAAGTCTTTGAAGAATTTGGCATAAACTTAGAAAATGAAGTGATTATAATCTAAACACAGAAAACAATAAAAGTCTAAAAATTTACTCTTAATCTAACTTTAAATAAAACATAAATTCAAACAATATAGTTTTATTATAATAAGTATTTAATAATATTTTAAGTATAACTATTTTAATATTCTGTCGTTTTATTTTGTATTTTATATTATTTTTAAAAAATATAATATATAGAACAAATTATAAAGGGAGGAAATTCTTATGAAAAATATCACATTAACTAAAACACCTATAGGAGAGGGTAAAGAATCCTATTTAAATTCTAAAAAGATAGTTTTATCTTTGGCTGCTATTTCTTTCTTAGCTAGTTGTGCAAATGCTGCACCTACTCCTGAAATAAAAACTTATGATGAAATAAGTAAAAATACTAAAGCTAGTTCAGCAAGTGTTTATGCTCCTCAAGCTAGGATTAATACGACTGTAAGTAGTTCAATCAACAATCAAATCAACATTTCTGATTCAGGTGTGCATACCATAATAATTGAAGCAGGTGGAACTTTAGGTAGTATAGGTAATAACAATAAAATCATCTATGCCCATGCTAGTGGTAACAACACTCTTACTCTTGCTAATCTTACCAATAAAGGAACTATTAACGGTAAGGTGGCTGTAGAACATGATCGAGGTTTTACAGGAACCATCACTGTTAACACCTTTGAAAATACAGGTCAAGTTAATGGTCAAATTTATATGGGAGTTTGGGGAGGTCAGGGAACTCTCACTGTGGATCAGTTTGATAACAGTGGAACTATAGCTTCAAGCGATAAAGGAGTTTTTTTCGAAGGCGGTGCTAATAATAAATCCACGATTAATAATTTTAACAATACTGGAGTTATAACAACTTCAACAAATAAAGAAGCTGTTCGATTTAATCATACTGATGTTAAAACCATTACCAATAATGGAAACATTAAAAGCGAGGGACATAGAGGTATAAGCATAGATAATTCAAGTGTACAAACTCTTAATAATAGTGGCACTATTCAAACCAGCAATCAAGATGTAAATAACTGGGATACGCAAGCAATATATATTGGCTATTCTACAATCCAAACATTTATCAATAGCGGAACCTTAAAAGGTGATGGAAGAAAAGATCCAGGAGGACCTAATGGGGCTATGTTTGCTAGCTCTGGGGTAAATCTTTCTGGTTCTACTATAACAAATTTTGATAACTCAGGCATTCTTTCAGGAAGAGTAGGTATAAATATATCAAGTACCACTATAGATAATTTTAAAAACACTGGTACTATAGAAGGAACATCTGGAGCCAAACAATTATCAGGAGCAGTATTCATTCAAAGTTGGGGAACTTCAAGCTCCACTATTAAAAATTTTGAAAACACAGGCCTAATCAAAAATCAAAACGGCAATGCTATCTTCATAGGTGATGGCAACAAGATAGAAACCCTTACAAATAAAGGAACTATAGAAGCAGGCAACAATGGTATAACTTTTTATGCATTTGATACAAATAAAAAGCCCGTTAATATTGGTAAAATCACTATAGAAAAAGATGGTGTTATTAAAGCAGGCAATGATGCAATCCATATAGATGGAAGTAAAAATGGTATTGAGGGTGAAGGCATTGAAGTTAAAGAAGGGGGTAGATTAGAAGGTGGTAATGCAGGTATTTATATAGGCGGTGGTAAGCAAGTAAATACTAGCATCAATGTATCTGGAACTATCCAAGGTGGTAATGGGGGTATTATAAATACTGGAACCATTGGACAAAAAGATGCAGAAGTTCAAACTCACGGAATCACTATTGAAAATGAAGGTCTTATTGCTTCGGCAAAAGGAAGCGGTATTTTAAATACTGACAATGGAATTATTTATGGTAATATCTTCAATAAAAGTAATAATAATTTAAGTTTAAAAAATGATTCTGATGCGACTATTACAAGTGGTATTAAAAATAGTGGTAGTGGAACTATCTTTGTTAATAACCAAGGAACCATAAATAAAGATAATAGTGGTAATCATTTAACTAACAGCGGATCTGGTAGCATAGTCATAGAAGATTGGCTTGTTACTACAGATAAAGATACGGGTAAATTAGACACTATAGTTGTAGGTGGAAGTGGAAATGGAAATGTAAGTGCTGATAAAATTACTATAGATGAGGGTAATCTCGATCTAGGACAACTTGATAATATAAATGATATCATCTCAGGTGTTAATCAAAACAATATTGGCAATATAGGAACCAATGGAGGTGGAGAAATATCTTTAAGCTTTGATCCAATAACAGGAAAGCTTACTACAGATTTTAATCTTAATGCTTCCATATCAGGTGCAACCTTTAGATCTTTAATCTCTACTACTTCAAGAAGATCTACCTTTATAGACAATGTTATGGGTAATTCTATGCAAAGCTTTGCTTTAGCTTCTTCAAGTAAGTCTCAAAGCATTGCTATGTCTGAAAAGGGTAATTTATATGCAGATGCAAGTGATTATATAAAGAGTGATTTAAATAACGGAAGCCATGGTTCTAATAAAGAACATTCTTTATTCATCCTTCCTTATACTTCTTCACAGAATGTTGAACTTTCTTTAAATGAAGAAAGTAAAGGACACACTAAAGGAACCATTATAGGTTATTCTACTTTAAAAGACAGTGGAATATATGGTGTGTATGCAGGTTATGAAGATACAAAAATGGGTTCAACTTATTTTGATATTAATAATAGAACCTATTATGCAGGTTTAAAATACTTTAATACCTTATTTACTACAAGTAAAGGTCAAGAAGTTTATATCAAAGCTCAAGGTAAAGCTGCTTTGATTAAAAATGATTTAACTAAAAAAATAGGAAATAATGAAGCTAAAGCTGAACCTAATTCTTATGCTTATGGAGTCAATACAGCCTTAGGTATGAATTTTATTTCTAATAAAGATATATTCTCCCCTGAAATAGGTCTTGCTTATGAAGGAGGCTATACTGAAGCTTTTTCTATGAAAGACACTATAGGACAAGCAACAGTTAAAGGTGGAGAAAGAACCTATGCAAACTATTTAAATCTTTTCTCTACTAAAACAAGCTTTACTTGGTTTAGAGATTGGTTGCCTAATTTAAAAACTTCAGTAGAACTTGGAGCTAAGTTTAATATCAATCCTAAAGTAGAAGCTGAGGCTAGATTTGGAAATACAAAAGTAAGTGATGAGTTTGATTTACCAAGAGTACAAAAATTTGTAAGCACTTCTTTTATCGTTCCTGTTAATGAAGCTTTCTATTTTAGTTTAAACTATAATGGAATGTTTGATAAAGATGGCAATACCCATACAGGATTTGCTCAGTTTAATTATCTTTGGTAATCTTATAAAAGATCCTACTTAGTTTAATTAGTTTACTCTCCTAGCTTGTTAAAATTTCATCCTGATAATTTTAAAATTATTAGGATGGATGTT
>NZ_MJXP01000021.1:0-80399 GCF_001762855.1 Campylobacter sp. BCW_6467
ATCAACGAAAACATCCTTGCTACTAAAAAAGGTTTAGAACAAGACAATCAAGCTGTTAAAGAATCAGTTCAAACCGTATCAGTTGTAGAAGGTGGTAATTTAACAGCAAGAATTACTGCTAATCCAAGAAACCCACAACTTATTGAACTTAAAAATGTTCTAAATAAACTTCTTGATGTTTTACAAGCTAGAGTAGGTTCTGATATGAATGTTATTCATAAAATATTTGAAGAATACAAAAGCTTAGATTTTAGAAATAAAATCTCTAATGCTTCAGGAAGTGTTGAATTAACTACTAATGCTTTAGGCGATGAAATAGTTAAAATGCTAAAACAAAGTTCAGACTTTGCTAATGCTTTAGCTAATGAAAGTGGAAAATTACAAACTGCTGTTCAAAGCTTAACCACTTCTTCAAATTCTCAAGCTCAATCTTTAGAAGAAACTGCAGCAGCTTTAGAAGAGATCACTTCTTCTATGCAAAATGTTTCAGTTAAAACTAGTGATGTTATCACTCAATCTGAAGAGATTAAAAATGTTACAGGTATTATAGGAGATATCGCAGATCAAATCAATCTTCTAGCTTTAAATGCAGCTATTGAAGCAGCTCGTGCTGGAGAACATGGTAGAGGCTTTGCTGTTGTGGCTGATGAAGTTAGAAAACTAGCTGAGAGAACTCAAAAGTCTTTATCTGAAATAGAAGCTAATACTAACTTACTTGTTCAATCTATCAATGATATGGCAGAAAGTATTAAAGAACAAACTGCAGGTATTACTCAAATCAATGATAGCGTAGCACAAATTGATCAAACTACTAAAGATAATGTTGAAATTGCTAATGAATCAGCTATTATTTCTAGTACAGTAAGCGATATAGCTAATAATATCTTAGAAGATGTTAAGAAGAAGAGGTTTTAATTAGTCATTCAAGCCCTTTCTTTGGGCTTGAATTTTAAAAATTTATGCTATGATTTTATATATTTTATCAAGGAAAATATATGAATTTATGGGATAAAAAGGCCAAAACTTACGCAAGATATCAAAACACTTTAAACACCATACAAAAGCAAACTTTTGAATATTTACAAAATTTAAATATTTCTTTTCAAAATAAAAGCATTATAGATATAGGATGTGGAACTGGGGTTTGGACTTTACACTTAGCTAAAGAAGCTAAAGAAATTTTAGCCCTAGATAGTGCAAATACTATGCTTGAAATTTTACAAGAAGATGCTAAAAAACTAAATCTTAACAATATAAAATGCGAAAATTTGAGCTTTGAAACTTGGATGCAAAACAATCCTAATGCTAAATTTGATCTTGCATTTTTAAGCATGTCCCCTGCTTTGCAAAATGAAAAAGATTATGCAAATTTCTTAAATCTAGCTAAAATAAAAATTTATCTTGGTTGGGCTGATTATAGAAAAAGTGATTTTTTAGATCCGATTTTTAAATATTTTAATACTGAATTTAAAGGTTTTTATAAAAAAGATTTAGAAAATTATTTACTAGAAAAAAATATATTTTTTCATAAGATTGTTTTTGATGAAACACGCAAAGTCCAAAGGACAAAAGAAGAGGCTATAGAAAATGCTCTATGGCATTTAAGTATGAATAAAATCACAGCTTCTAAAGAAACTGTAAGTTCTTTTGTTGAAAACGATATTATTGAAACTATAGAATCCAAAATAAAACTTTTAATTATAAATAACTTATAAAAACATTAAGCTTATACTTATTACAATTTCACCGATTATTTAAAAGGAGTTTTTAATGGTTAAAAATTTAATCATCAAATTTGGACGCTTGATTCTTGATGCAATTACAGCGATAAGTTTTGTTGTAGCTTTGCTTTATTCTCTTTTTATGATGTTTAGCATT
Source organism: Campylobacter sp. BCW_6467 (assembly GCF_001762855.1). NCBI lineage: Bacteria > Pseudomonadati > Campylobacterota > Epsilonproteobacteria > Campylobacterales > Campylobacteraceae > Campylobacter > Campylobacter sp. BCW_6467. The sequence goes on from NZ_MJXP01000021.1 coordinate 1,879, forward strand.
GGATTTTTAGCTGGTTTATTGTCGCTGATAGTCAGTTTTATTGCTTTATTTTTAAGTTTTTTTGTGATCTATCTTGTTATAGATATCAGAGATACTCTTGTAAATAAAGCTTAAATTTTCCACCTTTAGGGTGGAAAATCAATGTTTTAATTGAAATTTTAAAATTTCTCCGGCCATATAAGGCACGACTTGATTGTATTTATCTTCATAAACATTTGGCACTTGCCATTCTTTTTCTTCTAAAGTTAAAATTTTATCTTCTTTAAATTTCAAATCATAAATTTTACAAGCGTTATCGCTTAAAAATTTTTGCAAATTTTCTTTGGAGCTATTTTGCTTAAATAATTCAGCTAAAACAGGTAAAATCACTGGGGCGCTAAATACACCTGCAGCACAACCGCAACATTCTTTAGTGTGCAATGGATGAGGCGCGCTATCACTTCCAAACATAACTTTTTCATAACCACTAAAGGCAAGCTCACAAAGTGCTTCTTTATCTTCGTAACGCTTGGCTATAGGCTTACAAAAAAGATGAGGATTCATTTTACCTCCGATAACATCATCTAAAGTGATGATTAAATGATGTAAAGTGATTGTCGCATATAAATTTTCATAATCTTTTAAAAGTTCACATAAAGTTTTAGTGGTAATATGCTCCATAACAATCTTAAGTCGTGGAAAATGTTTGGCTAATTTTTCATAAATTTTAGCAAAATTACTTTCCCTGTCCATTACAAAATCATTTGTTTCACCATGCACTAGCAAAGGAATATTTAAATCACTCATAGCCTCTAAAGTAGGTTTTAAATACTCTATATCAAAACTTGAAACTCCACCATTTGAATTTGTTGTAATTCCTGCTGGATAAAGCTTAATGCCAAAAATTTCATCTTTGGCAATTTGAAGAAATTTCTCATCATAATTTTTAAAAAAAAGCGTCATTAAAGGAGTGAAATTTTCATCTTTACAAGCCTTAAGGATACGCATTTTATAAGCTTTTAGATCTTCTAAATTGCAAAGTGGAGGGATTAAATTTGGCATAATCACAGCTGCACAAAAATCTCTTGCACTAAAAGGTGCGATAAGTTCTAACATTTGATTATCTCTTAAATGCAAATGCATATCTAAAGGATTTTTAAGTATCATTTTTATCTCCTATATTTAGCTGATAAAATCCATTTTTAAGGCGCTTAAAAAGCTTTTTTTCTTCTAAAAATTTAAAAGTAGCAATGATAGTGGGTTTGCTTTGATGTAATTTTTCTTCAAGCTCACTAATTTTAATCATAATAAAACCATTTTCATCGGCATTTTCACATAAAAATTTTAACAATTCAAAACGCTTTTTTCCTAAAATTTCTCGTATTAAATTTTCAAATTTCATAAGTAAATATTATATAAAATAAAGCCCCAAACAAAAAGAGCTAAAAGCACGCTAAAAAACACTGCCGCACTCGCACAATCTTTAGCGATTTTTGCCTTTTCGTGCCATTCATTAGTAACTAAATCAACACAAGCTTCAATAGCCGAATTTAAAGCTTCTATAATTAAGATAAGCATTAAAACACTTACCAATAACAAATGTTCCAAAAAACTAACTTTTAAGAAAAAACTAAAAACTATCGCAGAGATAATAATGCAAAGTTCAATTCTAAACGCCATTTCATTTTTAAATAAAGTAAAAATCCCTTCTAAAGCATATCTTGCGTTATTTAAAAAATGATATTTAGGCTTCATGGATTTGCCTTAAGTTTAGGATTTAATAAATCATATTCTGGTTCATAAACACTTGTTTTTACATCAAAATATCCTAAAAGAGTGCTAAAAAGATTATCTTGAGAAAGTTTTAAACCTTTATGTTCTTTAGCTAAATTCATTAATTTTTCATCATTACTCCAAAAAATAGCAGGAATATGAGTTTGATAACTTGGCGCTATAGCATAAGGCATACCATGAAGATAAATATCATTTTCGCCCAAACTTTCACCATGATCTGAAAGATAGAACAAAGAACTTTCATAATCTTTTTGTTCTTTTAATAGTTTTATAATCTCACTTAAAAGATAGTCTGTGTAAAGTAAAGTATTGTCATAAGTATTGATTAAAGCCTTACTATCACATTTTGAAAGTTCATTGGTATCACAAGTTGGAGTAAATTTTTTAAACTCATTTGGATAGCGTTTATAATAAGTTGGCCCATGAGAACCTTGCAAATGAAGAACTATTATATTTTGATCACTTAAATGATTTAATTTTTCTTTAAAAGGAGTGAGTAAATTTTCATCCAAATCACTAGAAAGTTTTTGCTTATAAGCTAATCTATCACAAACCCCTTTACAACCACCAGAATTATTATCAAACCATGCAGCATCTACACCTGTTTTATAAAGTATATCCATGGCATTTTCTTGAAATTCTGAACTCGAATAATCTCTACGCTTAGATATAGAAAACATACAAGGTAAACTTACCGCTGTTGCTGTTCCACATGATGAAAAATTATCAAAAAAGACTACATTATCTTTTTTGGTATAAAAATTGGTATCATTTTTAGTATATCCACCCAAAGAGTAATTTGCCGCTCTAGCAGTTTCCCCCACTACCAAAACTAAAAGTTTTTTAGTGTGATTGTTTTCTCTATAAGCATCATTAGCTATAGTTTTAAATTCTGGTTTAGCTTTTACAAAACGAACATAATAGCGATATACGGCATAAAATTGATAAAAAGGAGTATTATACATTCTTATTTCATTATAGTTTCTAAAAAAAGGTAAGAAAGTTTTACTTAAAGGGATTAAAATCGCACAAACAACAATCAAACCTGATATTATATTGATAATTTTAATTTTTATATGGGATTTAAAACTACCATAATAATCAATTTTTACTTTAACAACATAAAAAACCAATAATAAAGCTAAAACAACAAATAAGATTAATTTTAAATTTAACAAATCCTTTACTTCTTTGATATCTGTTTGAACAACATTTTGTATCATATCAGAATCTATAAGCACTCCATAAAAACTAATGAAATAAACACTTAAAAAAGATGCTATTATAAATAATATAGAAAAAAATTTAGTAAAAAACTTTATAAAAAGTAAAGAGCAAACCACGTGAACTAATGCAAAATAAGCTATAATAAAAACAAAAGTTATAAACCAGTTTTGTGTATTTTTTTCATACACAAAATAAAATAAATTAAAATTCAATAATACAATCATCAAAGAATTAAAAAAAGTAAACTGAAACCAAGTTAATCTAAGCATATAAATCCCACCTTCAAATTTAAGGTTTTAATTTTATTGAATTTTTTTAAATGGATTGTAGTTTTAAATCTTTTTATGTTATGATTTACACTTTTAATGACAATTTTAAGGAAAATAATGAAACTACTTTCATGGAATGTCAATGGCTTAAGAGCCATTTGTGATAAAAATGCACTTGATTGGATAGCACAAGAAAAAATTGATTTTATAGGTTTTCAAGAAATCAAAGCACATGAAGATAAATTTCCTAAAAAAATTTATGAATATCCTTTTAAGCACATGTATTTTAATTCTGCCAAAAGAGCGGGATATTCTGGAGTAATGAGTCTTTGTAATTTTGATAGCGAAGTAAAAAAATGTGAATTTTTTGATGATGAAGAAGGCAGGGTTTTAGAACACCGTTTTAAAAATATCGCACTTTTTAATATCTATTTTCCAAATGGTCAAAAAGATGAAGAGCGTTTAAATTTTAAAATGAAATTTTATGCAGATTTTTTAGCGTATTTGGATAAGCTTTTAAAAGATGGGTTTGAAATTATCATTTGCGGTGATGTCAATACCGCTCATAAAGAAATCGATCTTACCCATCCAAAAGCCAATGTCAACACTTCAGGTTTTTTACCTATAGAAAGAGCTTGGATCGATGATTTGCTAAAACTTGGTTTTATAGATACTTTTAGAGAAATTAATGGTGAAATCAAAGAAAAATACTCGTGGTGGAGCTATAGAATGAAAGCAAGAGAAAGAAATGTAGGCTGGAGGATCGATTATTTTTTCATTTCAAAAGGTTTAAAAGATAAACTTAAAAACGCTTTCATAAGAGATGATATTTTTGGCTCTGATCACGCACCTGTAGGCATAGAAATAGATATTTAATATCCCAAAAATGGGATATTATTTTTTAACAAATTTTTTTGCTTTTTCCCAAAGTCTTACACCGAGCTTTTTAGCTTTTTTGGAATTTAAATCTTTGTATTTTTCACTAGCAATTTTTTCTAATTCAAAAATTTCTTGTTTAAAATGATTTAATTTTCTTTGAGTAAGTTTGTTAAAATCATTAATCTTTGGATTTCTCTTAATATCATTTAAAACTAGTATTAGTTGTTCTCTACTTTCACTCGCAAGACGTCTAAATTTAGCAAAAAGATTATCAAGTTCATGTTCTAGCAAATTCTCAACTATACTCCTACAAGGATCATTTTGCAGTTGAATCTCTTTTTTTAAAAGAGCAATAAAATCATCTTCTATACCTATTAGTTCTTTACTTTTTAAACTAACATCTTCTTCAAAATTTGCATAAGTTAATGAAGCTTTAAATTTTTCCATTGCTAAAACAATACCATCTCTTGTACCTTTAATCACACCTAAACAAAGATCTTTTGCATAAGCCATAGATTCATTAGCTATTTCAAAAGCAGTATTTAAAATAATACTTGAAATTTTTAAAATTCTTTCTTTTTCAAAATGAGCTTCACAAATGGCATTATATACGAGATTTTTAGCTATTTCGCTACTTGTAAGTTCTATATCTTCAGCCTTTTCTAATGTGGTTAAAAAAGCACTTTCAGCAGTTTCTTTTAAAATTCCAAGCATTTCTATATCAAATAAAATAGCATCATTTAAACCACCGCTAAATTCATTACAAAAAGAACATTCTTGTAAAATACTCTCGAATTCAAAAAAATTATCGCTGATTTGATTTTTAATCAAATTCTTTTGATTTTCAATCTGTTTGTTTAATAATTCAGCTTCACTAATATACTCATAAAGCGAATTTTGAGCATCTGCGACACTTGCTTTTACGAGAGCCTTAATAACCTTTGAAACATTTTCATCGTCACAAAAATCAAGTTTTTTTAAAATAGTTAAAAATTCAACCAAAAGAGAATTTAAAATTTTTTTTGTTTCATGAGGATTATGTGAAATTTGCTTATATGCAAGATTAAAACTTAAGTCTTCAAGTAAATCACTTGCTTCATATTTACCGAGATTTGATAAAGAATTTTCAAAAATAATTAAAGTATTTTTCATTTTTCCTTCTTTCTTAAAGTACAAATTTTGCTTTAGCTTTTAATTTATCAAATATATCCAAACGATCTTTTTTGCTATCAACATAAACATTTAATAAATAACTTGTATATTTTCCACTCGCACTTGAATTCGAATGCTCAAATTTATATTCTCTTTGACCTAAAATTTCTTGAAAAATTTCACTTGGCTTAACATGCACCTCAAAAATCACCTTATAATCCCAAAAAGTAGGATAATTGATTTGAGGTTCTTTTTTAAGATCGCACAAATTTACCACTTTTGCCTCCTTCTTTGCTTTCAAGCACTATATCCATAATCCTCATTGATTTATCTACAGCCTTGATCATATCATATATAGTTAAAAGTCCTATACTAACCCCACTTAAAGCTTCCATTTCAACCCCTGTTTTACCTTCACACTTAACTGTTACAATAAGCTTAAATGCACATTCTTTAACAAATTCCACAATATCAGTTTCGACTTTAGAAAGCATCAAAGGATGGCACATAGGAATAATTTCACTTGTTTTTTTAGCCCCCATTATAGCCGCAACAATAGCTGTTTGAAGAACAGGACCTTTTTTTGCGGTATTGTTTTTAATTACATCAAAAGCTTCTTGACTCATATATATCATACCACTGGCTGTGGCTATTCTTGAAGTAATATTTTTATCGCTTACATCTACCATTTTAGGATGATTTTTTTCATCTAAATGACTTAATTTCATAAATTCACCTTTTAAAAAATTATAAAAATTATAGCAAAACCAAACAAATTTAAGATAAAATAAACTTTGTATTTTTATTTAAGGAGAAAACAATGGCTTATGAAGATGAAGAAGATTTAAATTACGATGATTATGAAAACGAAGATGAAGAATATCCACAAAATCACCATAAAAATTATAATTACGATGATGATGATTATGAATACGATGATGATAACAATGATGATGATTTTTATGAGATGGATTAAAATACAAAATTTTCATCTTTAAATTACAAGCAATGTCTTTACAGGGCTTGTAATTTATATCTTAATAATACCCAACGCACATACTCTCAGTGATTTTAATACGCTTTTCAAAAGGGGCTGGACTAAAAAAATGGCATTTTTCTATATAAATATGCTGATGATAATTTAGCCCTAAAAAATCATAAAATTTTTTTAGATTAACAAATTTAATCCCACAAATCTCCTTAAGCTCTAAAAGTTTATAAATAGAAGAATTATTTTTTTCCACTAAATGAGACGGGGCTAATCCAGTAAAAGAACAAAAAGCACTTGCCAATACAAAACCATTTAAATCACTACATTGCCTTAAAGCTTGCTGATGTTTTTCTAAAATGCAATTTCTATGTAAAAATATAATTCTTGTTCCTTGATATCTACCTATTTCTACATTTTTCCAAAATTTATAAGCATTTTTTGAAATTCCAGCAAAACGATGAAATTCAGCGTTTAAAATATAGTGATCTAAAAATTCATTAGGAGGCAAGATTAAACTTTTCATCACTACAATTTAGAGCCCTAAAAGAGCTCTTTAATCTTCTTTGTTTAAATTTTCCTTAGCTTTGCTAGGAAGCTTAGATAAAAGATTATTTAAATCAAAATTAATTCCTTGAGTTTTTGCCTCTTCAAGTAAAGCAACTGCAGCTTTTGCGTTAAATGGAGAAGAGCCATCATGTGGAGCAAAAAGATGATCTGTTATTGCTAGAGCATAAGCGGATTTTTTCACTTCTTCGCGAGCAGCGTGAGGAGTGCGAACAAAACATATACTTTCAATCAAAACATCATCAAAATTCCAACGATGCAATAAAAATCCCAAGAAAGAAATATGATCTACACCTAAAAATTCATTCTCCGCTAAAGCAATATTTTCAATTTTAGTTTCATTTAAAAAAGTTAAAAATTCTTTCTCTCTGTGATTTTGTATAAGAAAATTTGAAAAAATAACAATGCCAAGTCTTAAAAGCATTGCACAAGGAACTAAAAGATGAGAAAGTTTTTTATCTTCATCATTGAGCCAATTTGTGATAAAAGTTGCCTCTTCGTTGCAATTTCTTAAAAAAACTTGAGTATCCAAACCATATGGTGAAACATCTATTTTAAAACTATCTTTAATGGAATCAGCCGTAACTATATTGATGATATTACCAACGCCTAATAAAGTAATCACTTGATTTATGGTTGTAATTTCTCTTGTAAAACCGTAATAAGGAGAATTTGCTAATTGCAAAAGCTTAGCCGTCATCAACGGATCACTTGAAATTATTTCAGCAACTTTCATGGTTTCTATATTTGAATTAGCCTCGCTCACATATTTTCTTAACTTACTTACAGTATCAGGCAAAGGTGGCAAAACTTCGACGCTTTTTAATAAAAGCTCGTTCATATCTCCGATCATATTTAATACATCCTTATTTAATATTCAATGTTCTTCATAGATTTACAATTATATCTAAAATTTAATTTACTTATTGCATTTTTTTATTACTTAAGGTATAATAAAATTACAAATAAATACTGAATTTATGGTATTTTGATTTAGTTAACTAGTAATTAAAAATAGTTTTAATGGAGTTAAATTGATGTTTTTTAATTTTAAAAATAAAAGCTCAACAAAAAAAGAAGAAAGTAAAAAAGTTTTAGAAGCTCTATATCTTCAAGAAAATGAACTTGAAGAAAAATTAAAAAAAATAAATATCAAGCCAAAATTAATCATAGGCTTTGCATCATATCAACTTAATCTAGCGATCATAGGAAATAAGATTCAAAATTCTATAAATGAGCAATGCGATATCATCTTAAGCAGTGCTACTGATTTATTATGTAACCTTGATTCTAACTCAAATATTGAAAACAGTCCCTATAAACAAAATATCCAAGGAATAAGTTTGATGCTTTTTAGCGAGGATATGATAGAAAATCTTTGCACAAATAAAATCAAGCTTTTTAGCAATATAAAAGATCATACAGAAAGAAAAAAACTGATAGAAAAAGAAGTTTTATCTATAAATATACCTTTTGAAGCACACTGCACAAATACTTTGCATTATTTAATTTATGATGGTTTAAGTCAAAGCGAAAGTTCTCTTTTGGAACTTTTATACAAACACAACCCCTATCCTTGTGCTTTAGTAGGAGGTGGATCTAGTGGAAATATGGACTTTAGTGGAACATTTATATTTTATAACGGAGAAATATTAAAAAATCAAGCTTTAAGCATACATGTTCAATTTAAATCTAAATATCGTTTTGATTTAATGAAGTCTCAAAATTTCAATCCTCAAAGCAACATTACCTTTACCATACTTGATGCAAGCTTATATGATAGGACGATACGTGAATTTATTGATAAAAAAACCTTTCAATCCATCAACGCGGTTGAAGCTTTATGCAATTATTTTAACTGTACTTTTGAAGAACTTAAAAATAAAATGCAAGAATATACTTTTGCTTTAAAAATTGGAGAAGACTATCTTATTTCCCCTATGGAAATCAACCCAGATAAAACATTATTTAGTTATTGTGATATAGAAAGCGCTCAAGAATTAAGCTTGCTTAAAAAAACAAATTTTATTGAAGCCATAAAAAAGATTACGAAAAATTTTCTCTTAATAAACCAAAACCACTAGGAGCAATTTTTAATGATTGTATCTTAAGAAGACTTCACAACAAAGAACATTTAAATCAAATCCATTTTAATGATTTTCCTATAGTTGGTTTTTCTAGTTTTGGGGAAATTTATGGAGTGGGAATTGCAAAAAGTTTAGTGGCAATATTTTTTTATGAAGTTGAAAATTTTAATGATTTCAAACCTAGATATTTAAAAACTTTCATACAAAAATACAGCGATTTTAAATACTATTATCTTAATATAAGAGCTCAAAAACTAGAAATGACAAATGAGATTAATAAAATAATTTTAAATCAACTCAAACAAAATACATCAGAAATTGATAAAAATACAAGTATATTTAAAGAAATTTTTGAAGAACTTGAAAATATAAGAAGAAGTCTTATAACTATTAGTGAAAGTTTTACCAATTTCACTAACTACTTAGAATACAACCTTTACCAAAGCGAAGAAAAAATGAATTTAGAAAAAGAAGTGCAATCTTCTTTGAAAAATATAGATCAATTAAATAGTATTTTAGATCTTATTTCAGGGATTGCTGAACAAACTAGCCTTTTATCTTTAAATGCAAGTATAGAAGCTGCTAGAGCTGGAAAACTTGGTCGTGGATTTGCAGTTGTAGCTGATGAAGTTAGAAAACTTTCAGAAAATACCCAAATGGGTCTAGGTGAAATGGAAGGAGCCATTAAATTAGTTATTCAGACCATACAATCCATTGCAAAAAGTTCCAATTCTAGTACTCAAGAAATGAATTTTATAAGGGATAAATCCAATGAATTTTCCAAAATCATTTCAAATCTTATAAATTCAGGTAAAGAAATTTCAGATAAATTAAAACAAAGAAGCAATGTCGGCAAAGATTTTGAAAAAAATGTAAATCAACTCAAATGTTATGAAGATGTTCTAGCTAAATTAAATCAATACTAAAAAATTAAGAATTTCAAGAAATCAAAAATCTTGAAATTCTTACACTAAAAAAATTAAAGTGCTTTTTTTACAGCCTCTGCAATTTTTGCAAAAGCAGCAGCATCATTCATAGCTAAATCTGCTAGAATTTTTCTATCAAGTTCAATACCTGCTTTTTTAAGACCATTGATAAATCTTGAATAACTTAAATTATTAAGCCTGCAAGCAGCATTGATACGCACAATCCAAAGACGACGGAAGTCTCTTTTTTTACGGCGTCTATCACGATAAGCATAGACTAGACTTCTTTCTAATTGTTCTTTTGCTTTTCTAAAATGTTTGTGGCGTCCACTATAAAAACCACGCGCTAATTTTAAAACTTTTTTATGTCTACGGCGTCTAACAACACCTGTTTTTACTCTTGCCATTTTTATTTCCTTTCATAAAGTGGCGTCCAAATTTGGAGCTTGCCCTTGAAATTTTATTTCAAAGGGGAGTTTGAATGACTTTTAGTCAAAAACTTAAATTCCTAGCATTTTTTCAACAGCTTTTACATTTGTGCTATGCACATATTTAGCTGTGCGAAGATCACGCATTCTTTTTGCAGGTTTTTTAGTCAAAATATGACTTCTAAAAGCTGAGCCTCTTTTGATTTTATTTTTACCTACTTTGAAGCGTTTAACTGCGCTTTTAACGCTTTTCATCTTTGGCATACGCTTTCCTTATTTAGATAAATTTTTATTTTTCAAATTAAAAGAAAAGCTAAATACTATCAAATTTTTTCTAATTTTTGACTGAATTTAATTTTTAAAAAAATTTGGCACACCTTTTGCTTATAAAAAATCAGCAATATTTTGGAAAGATTTAAAATGACTATAAATTCGGCAAATCCGTATCAAAATTTAACCTTATCTAATCCTTTACAGAATAGCTCTGCTTTAAATTTAATTAAAGATAACAAAGCTTTAGAACAAGAAGGAAATGAAAATAGCTTAGAACAATTAAGTTATATTTTTAACAATACCACTTATGCCAGTGAATTTGGATTTAGAATCAATGAAGAAGGTTTTTTTGATAAAGATTTAAATAAAATTGCCAATATACCAGAATCTTATGACATCAACATTAAAAGCGTTAGAAGCATAGCAAAAGAACTCGCAAAACAAGATGAAATTTTAAATTACAATAAAATTGATCTACCTTATCTTTTAAATAGCTATTATAGTTCATTAAAATCTATAAATTCAGAATTTTTACAAGATGATAATGCTTATTTAAGTCGCGATTTTATTTCAAAACTATCATCAGGTTTTTCAACAGACAATGGAAAATTTTTAGGCCAAATTTCAAGAATTTACAACAATCAAGAAGAAATTGATTTAGCACTAAGCAATATCACAAATTTAAATACCTTAATGTTAGATAACAAAATAACTAATTTTCACTTTAATAAAGCCATAGAAAATACTTCTTCTAATGAAATTTTAAAACCTTATTTAACTAAAAACGCAGAAGTATCAAAATCTGGTCTTTTAATGAATTTTATATACCATGATATAAAAACCCAAAATGAAAAAGAATTTAACTTTTTTATGAAACCTATTACTCTAGAACTGAGCTCTCATCAAAATTTACAAAAAATTCTTAAAGGCGAGATGGATATAGAAGATTACATCAAAAAAGAAAATGAAAAAAAGATGAGTTTTGATCTTTATCTTTATGTTAATGGTATAGATAAAAAAACAAGTACTCAAGACAAACTATCTGTATTTTTTCAACAATATATTAACTACCAAAAAGATATGGATTTAAGAGAATTTGCAAATTCAAGCTCAATATTTCAAATTTATATCGATCAAAATCGCAATGATTTTGATACTCTTAAAAAACAATATCAAAACCAAGGTCAAGACACACAAAGATTAGAAGAAGTAAATCAACTACGTTCTAGCTCTATAGAAAATTTTCTAGATCGTCGTCAAAAACAAGCAAATATAAATAAAATTCTAAACTCTTATATGTCTGTGATGGTTTAAAATAATTTTTATAAAAAATATACAAATTATAAATATTTCAATAATAATAATTTTTATATGAGTAATTAATAAAAATTTATATAATAACATTATAATCCGCTCCCGAAAAAATATAAATATAAAAGCACTCAAAACCATGATTTATAATGAAAAAATTATTTCAATGAATAATGATCTTTTAGATCATCAACATAAAGAACTTTTTGAAATTTCTAAAAAACTTTCTTTAATGAGCCAACGTCATGTTGAAACAAAAGAATTAAAAATTGTCTTAAGAGAGTTGTTGATAATGATCAATAGACAAAGAAGCCTTTATGAGAGAAATAGAATATCCTTATATCAACCATCATACAAGAATTCACAGAAAAATTATCTTAGAAATTGAAGAAATTATCATCAGTGAAGCTAAATTTGTAAATATAATGACTGAAAAGCTAGATCTCGTTGTTCAAGATTTTATCTTTAAACATACAGTCAAAGAAGATTCAAAAATAGTAAAGTATTACGAAGAAAAATTTAAGAAATAGTATTTCTCATTTTTGCTATATAAAATTCACAAAATATTTCACTTTAAAATTTTACTTTAACATTTTATTTTTGTTATAATTTTTAACCTAATTTTTATAAATTTTTGTTATTATCCATTTTCGAAATAAAGATAAAAAATATCCTAATTAAAATTAAGGATAAATTAAGGATTTTAAAGTGAAAGTATATTTAGATAACAACGCAACGACAATGCTTGATCCTAATGCTTATGAGTTGATGCTACCTTTTTTAAAGGATATGTATGGAAATCCAAATAGCCTTCATCAATATGGTAGCGCAACACATCCTGCCTTAAGAGAAGCTTTGGATAAACTTTATGCAGGACTTGGAGCAAATGACCTAGATGACATAGTTGTAACCTCCTGTGCGACAGAAAGCATTAACTGGGTGCTTAAGGGTGTGTATTTTGATCATATTTTAGATAAAGAACGCAATGAAGTGATTATTTCTAGTGTAGAACACCCTGCTGTTACTGCTGCTGCTTATTTTTTAAAAAGTCTTGGAGTAAAAGTCATAGAACTTCCTGTAAATGAAGAAGGGGTTTCTACTGTAGAAAATTTGCGTAAAGTGATTAGCGATAAAACAGCACTTGTAAGTGTTATGTGGGCAAATAATGAAACAGGTATGATTTTTGATATTAAAGCGATGGCAGAACTTGCGCATGAATTTGGTGCTCTTTTTCATACAGATGCTACTCAAGCAGTAGGTAAAATAAAGGTTAATTTAACTCAAGTAGGAGTTGATTTTGCTTCATTTTCGGCACATAAATTTCATGGACCAAAGGGTGTGGGTGGACTTTTTATAAAAAAAGGACTTAAACTTACTCCACTTTTACACGGTGGAGAACACATGGGTGGCCGTAGAAGTGGAACTTTAAATGTGCCTTATATAGTAGCTATGGGCGAGGCTTTGCGTATTGCAAATACTATGCTTGATTTTGAAGATTCTCATATACGCCGTTTAAGAGATAAACTAGAAGATCAAATTTTAGCCTTGCCTGATACAACAGTGGTTGGAAAAAGGGAACACCGTGTGCCTAATACAATCTTAGCAAGTATTAAAGGTGTTGAAGGCGAAGCAATGCTTTGGGATTTAAATAAAAATGGTATAGCTGCAAGTACGGGCTCAGCCTGTGCAAGTGAAGCTTTAGAAAGCAATCCTATTATGGAAGCTATCGGTGCGGAGCATGATTTAGCGCATACAGCTTTAAGACTTTCTTTGTCACGTTTTAACACTGAAGAAGAAATTGATTATGCAGCAAAACAAATTAAAAATGCAACACAGAGATTAAGAGCAATTTCTTGTACTTATGCTTATAATCCAAATAATTACAAATAAGGATGGAAAATGGGAAAAAATAGTTTAATTGGTGGATCCATTTGGGATGAGTATTCACAAAAAGTTCAAGATAGAATGAATAATCCTCAACATATGGGAGAATTTAGCGAAGAAGATGCTAAAGCACGCAATGCAAAATTGATCGTAGCTGATTTTGGCGCAGAAAGTTGTGGCGATGCAGTAAGACTTTTTTGGCTTGTAGATGAAAAAACTGATAAAATTATCGATGCAAAATTTAAAAGTTTTGGTTGTGGTACAGCTATAGCAAGTAGTGATACTATGGTAGATCTTTGCATAGGAAAAACTGTAGATGAAGCAGTAAAAATCACAAATTTAGATGTGGAATTTGCTATGCGTGATAATCCAGAAACTCCAGCTGTTCCACCTCAAAAAATGCACTGTTCGGTTATGGCTTATGATGTAATCAAACAAGCAGCAGCTCATTATAAAGGTATAAGTCCTGAAGATTTTGAAGATCAAATTATAGTTTGTGAGTGCGCTAGAGTAAGTCTTGGAACCATTAAAGAAGTGATTAAACTTAATGATTTGCATAGTGTAGAAGAAATCACACAATATACTAAAGCAGGTGCTTTTTGCAAGTCCTGTATCAAACCAGGCGGACATGAAAAAAGAGATTATTACCTTGTAGATATTTTAGCTGAAACCAGAGCCGAGATGGATAGAGAAAAACTCAAAAATACAATGAAAAGTGATGTGGCTTTTGATGAAATGACCGTAGTAGGACAATTAAAAGCAGTTGAAAGTGTTTTAGATGCTGAAATTCGCCCTATGCTTCATAATGATGGTGGAGATTTGGAAGTGATTGATATACAAAAGGCTGAAGGTGCAGCAATTGACGTTTATATTCGTTATCTTGGTGCTTGTAGTGGTTGTTCTAGTGGAAGTGGTGCGACACTTTATGCTATTGAAACGATTTTACAAGAAGAATTAAGTCCAAATATACGCGTTATGCCGGTTTAAAAAATAGCAAGATAAAATCTTGCTATTTTATAGCTTTTGCTTGCAAATCAAGAGGTGGTAAATTTTCTATATAAATACTGCGACTTGGGAAAGCAAAAGTTAAACCATTTTTTTCGATTATACGCATAAACTCAAGCATTAAGCTTTGTCTAGCTTCCCTAAAATCTTTTGCGCCTATTTTTTTGGTATAAAAATAAAGCTCTATATTAATACTACTATCTGCAAATTCGCTTAAAGCCACATAACAAGCATTTTTATAGCCTTCTAAATCGTTAATAGATACAAGATTTTGACGATATTTTGTCGTATGATCACCATATTTTAATGCACTATCCTCATCGTGAGCTACCAAATCACTTGTATCCAAAAATTCTTTCAAATCTTTTACACATTGATCTAATTTTTCAGGAGTAGCATCATAACCAACACCCAAATACATTCTAACATGGCGACCCATGCGTCTTTTACTCCAATTTTTGATATTAGCTCCCATAATAGTTGAATTTGGCAAAAATACGAGACAATTATCAAAAGTTCTAATAGTAGTTTTTCTAAGTCCTATTTCAACTACTGTTCCTTCTATACCTGAAACCTCTACCCAATCTCCTTGATTAAAACTATTATCAAAAAGTAAAAGTATAGAAGCAAAGAAATTTGCAATTATATCTTTCGCTGCTAAAGCAACAGCTAAACCACCAATTCCCAAAGATGCAATAATAGCTGAAATATTAAAACCAAGCTGAGCAAGGATATATAATAAAGCTATGATAATAATAACAAAATATAAAATTTTAATAATTAAATTTACAACTTCTTTTTTTCCGCTTTTTTGAGCAAGCTTAGAAACTAGTACCATTCCATAACCATCAAGCATTTTTAAAATAAGCCATGCAATCAAAACCGCATAAATTATGTGGAAAAAATTACTCAAATTAATACTTAAAGGTGCAGGATAAGTTGCTATAGTAAGACAAATCGAAATAGCATAAACAATCAGAAAAAAACTCACTGGTTTTTTAATATTCTCAATAAAAATAACTTTAATATCATCTACATCATTTTTATTTCTATAAAAAAGCCGAACAAGGAAAAAATATACTATATTTGCAAAAAAACGTCTTAAAGATATAAAAAATACTAAAACCAAAGCAGAAATTACTATTTTTCCGATATTAACAAAACTTACCCCAATTGCCTCATTTATACGATCTATCCAAACTTGAAGCTCAAGTAGTGAAAAAATATAATTACTTTCAAGCAAATCTGCATTTGATCGTAAATACTTAAGAATTTCAGAATAAGAATCTAGAGCGTTACCAATATATCTTTCTTTTAGGGTAATTTTTTCCAATTCTTCTGGATTTGTAATTTTGCTTTTAAAACTATCTAAATTTACACTAGAAGAATTTTGTAAATTTTCCATTGCCTTATCAACAGTAGCAATTAAATCTTCACTACTTGCTGTATTTTTAAAAAGTTTTTCCACTTCAAACAAAGAAGAATAAAAACTTTCCACAATGTTAAAATAAACTAGATTAAGAGTGGCATCTGTATAAATGTAAGGCTTATTAATATTCTTTTTTTGAACATCTAGTAATTTTTCTTTTGCTTTTAAAAATCTAGCCACTGCCTCTTCATTAATCTTTTGTCCTACTATCATATCGGGTATTTTTGCTAAAATAGTCTTTTTGTCTTTTTCAAATTCACTTAAAATACCATTAAAAGTGCTTGAATTTTCATCATTGTTTTTCTTAAATTCTTTAATTTGATTGTTAAGATCAACATATTTTTCAACTAAAGCATAAATTCCTTCATCTTCTTTACTAATATTCGCATCAATAAATTTAAATTCTTGTGCTCCAAGGTATAAAATAAAAAAACATAAACTAAAAATAATTTTCTTCATTGAACTTTCCTATCTTGTATTAAAGTAAAAATTTTTGCTTTAAAATCATACTCATAAATTTCACCTGTCTCTATAATATAATACCAAGCATGTACTTCTATTTTTCCTTCATCTAAAGCTTCTTGCACGCCTGGATAAGTAAGTATATTTTGCAAAGAATTTACTAAATTTAATTTTTCTGTAAGCCATGAACGCATAGCCAAATCGTCTCTTGCAAAAATCATCACATCTTTTTTTATCGGATCTAACATAGTAAGCCATTTTTTCACGTTAGGAATTTTATTTAACTCTTCATCAGAATAATAAAGAGCATTGCAACCTCCACAATTACTATGGCCACAAACGACGATATTTTTAATATGCAATGAATTTAAAGCATACTCTATTGCTGAAGTTGTCGCCAAGTAATCTTCTCCAACGCGATAAGGTGGAACTATATTTGCAATATTTCGTATTACAAAAAGCTCACCTGGACCCGTATTAGTGATCAAATTTGGAATTACTCTAGAATCAGAACAACCTATAAAAAGAGTATGGGGATTTTGCTTATTTTTTAGACTTTCAAAAAGTTCTTCATGCTCCTTAAAGTCTTCTTGCATAAACTTAATCGCACCGCTAATAAGATTTTCCATAAAACCAACCTAAAACTAAAATCTTGAAATTATAACAAAATTTCAGCAAAGATTTCATTTAAGCATTAAGATATTATATAAATTAACTTTTTATTTAGTCTAATATGTTAGATTTCGCTCAAGATTTTAAAAAATCTAACAATTTTGCAAGGAGAATTTTATGAGTCTTTATGATAGAGACTACTCAAGATCAAAAGAATTTGAAAATACACGCTCAAGCGAATTAAGTATTTTTATTAAACAAACTTATCAACTTTTTGCTGCTTCATTATTAGCTGCAACAGTAGGTGCATATGTAGGAATTTTTGCTTTAGCATCATTTTTTATACAATCACAAGTAACTTTTTGGATCCTTTTTGCTGTTGAAATCGGACTTTTATTTGCTTTGCAATGGAAAAAAAGAGAGGCTCCATTAAATCTTGTTTTACTTTTTGGTTTTACTTTCTGCTCAGGTTTAACGCTTACACCTTTACTTATTTCAGTTTTAGCTCTACCAGCTGGAGGAATTATCATCGCTCAAGCTTTTGCTTTAACAACGGTTGCTTTTGCAGGACTTAGTGTATTTGCTATGAATACAAAAAAAGATTTTACTGTTATGGGCAAAGCTTTATTTATAGTATTAATCGTTATTGTAGCAGCATCTTTACTAAACCTTTTCTTCCAAAGCAGTATAGTTAATCTAGCTATTTCAGCAGTAGCTGCAATATTATTTTCATTTTACATTCTTTATGATACGCAAAATATTATCCGCGGAAATTATGAAACTCCAATCGAAGGTGCAGTAGCACTTTATCTTGATTTTGTTAATCTTTTCGTATCTTTACTTAATATCTTAAGAAGCTTCAATAGCAGATAAGTTTTTGTGGGATTTTTCTCACAAAAACTTATCAAGTTTCAAAACTTTTCAAGTTTTATTTAGCTAAAATAATCATTTAAAAATTAACTTTTAGGAATTTTCAATGATCACTCTTTTAATCATTTTGCAATTTATCATCGTTGTAGTTATTTGTATAGCAGTTTTACTTCAAAAAAGTTCAAGTATAGGACTTGGAGCTTATAGTGGAAGCAATGAAAGTTTATTTGGCGCCAAAGGACCGGCTGGATTTTTAGCAAAATTTACCTTTATTATGGGAATTTTACTTATTGCAAATACTATTGGTCTTGGTTATTTATACAATAAAGCTAGCAAGGACTCTCTAGCAGAGAAAATTAAAGTAGAAAACAACACTACTATTCCAAGTGCTCCTATTGCACCTGCTACCCCAAACACAAATTCTATCGCTCCAAGTGCACCACAACTTCCAAGCGATGTTAATTTAAGTAAATAATTAAAGGAAATGATCATGCTAAGTGAAATTTTTAACAAACAAAAAACCCAAAGTGAAAAATCTTTAGAAGCCTTAAAAAAAGACTTCACCACTTTAAGAACTGGAAAAGTTAATACCCATATTTTAGATCATATTACAGTGGATTATTATGGAACTCAAGCTCCTTTAAATCAAGTAGCAACTGTTTTAGCAAGCGATGCTTCAACTATTAGCATCACTCCTTGGGAAAAACCTTTACTAAAAACCATAGAAAGCGCTATTGCAGCTGCAAATATCGGTGTCAATCCAAACAATGATGGCGAAAGTGTAAAATTATTTTTCCCTCCGATGACTAGAGAGCAAAGAGAAGAAAATGTAAAACAAGCTAAAGCTATGGGTGAAAAGGCAAAAGTTTCTATAAGAAATATACGCAAAGATGCCAACGATGCAGTTAAAAAACTAGAAAAAGATAAGGCAATAAGCGAAGATGAAGCAAAAAAAGCTTATGATGAAGTGCAAAAACTTACCAACGCCTACACAATAAAAATTGATGAGAGTGTAAAAAGCAAAGAAAGTGAACTTTTAAAGGTTTAACGATGAATTTAGAGCAAATTTATAAAGATTGTGGTGCTTATTTAGAAGGGCATTTTTTACTAAGTTCAGGTAAACATTCGCAATTTTATCTTCAAAGTGCAAAAGTTTTAGAGGATCCAAAATTAGCAGCAAAACTTTGTGATGAACTTGCAAAGATTATTGCAAGCTATAAGATAGAATTTGATAGCATTTGCTCTCCTGCTTTAGGTGGAATTTTAGCAGGTTATGAGCTTGCAAGAGCTTGTAGCAAACGTTTTATCTTCACTGAAAGAGTAAATAAAGAAATGACTTTAAGACGTGGTTTTGAAGTAAAAAAGGGTGAAAAATTTATAATTTGTGAAGATATCATTACTACAGGTGGTAGTGCTTTAGAGAGTGCAAAAATCATTGAAAGTTTAGGTGGCATTGTCGTAGGTTTTGCAGCATTGGCAAATCGTGGTTTTTGTGCAGTAGAAAATTTAAAATCTCCAAGAAAAGATAATGCGAAATTACCTGAAAATTTACCACTCTTTACTCTAGGAAATTTTGAATTTGAAATTTATGATGAAACAAATTGTCCGTTTTGTAAAAAAGGGAGCAAAGCCATAAAACCAGGAAGTCGTGGAAATTAAATGAAAACTAAAGCAAAAATTAGCTCTAGATGGCTAAGATTTAGAGCTTTGCTTATAGATATTTTTCTTATTTATGTTCCTATTTTGTATTTATTTTATTTTCTATTAGGCTCTAAAGAAGCTTTTTTAAACAACCATTTTATCACAACTTTATGTACTTTTTTATTTGGTTTGATTCAAGCTATTTTTTTAACAAAAAAGGCACAAAGCCCAGGTCTTAAAGCATATGATTTATATCTTATTGATATAAAAACGGGAAAGAAACTAAGTTTTCTTAGAATTTTACTAAGATATGTGATATTTATTATAAGTTTTGGCTTACTCTTTGGTTTATTTGTCAGTTTTGTAAGAAAAGATCGTTTAAATTTACACGATATTTTAACTCAAAGTTGTATAGCTACTAAAGCATAAAGAAAGGTTAAAAATGCAAAGAAAAAGAATTTACAATCCAAGTTCAAACGAAACCCTAGGAGATCGTAAAGTTTTTGATGGTAACCCACATGGAATTTTAAATTTCACTAAGGCAAAATATACTTGGGCTTTAAAACTTTGGGATTTAATGGAAGCAAATACTTGGTTTCCAAAAGAAGTGGATACAACTAAAGATGCACTTGATTATCGCTGTAATTTAACTGCAGGTGAAAAAAGAATGTATGATTTGGTTTGGAGTCAGCTTATTTCTATGGATAGTTTTCAAACCAATAATTTAGCAGATAATATCAACCCTTATATCACAGCTCCTGAAATCAATGCGGTTTTAGCACGCCAAGCTTATGAAGAGGCAAACCATTCAAAATCTTACGCTGTTATGGTAGAAGCGATTTGCGATAATACAGATTTGATTTATGAAATGGAAAAGCATGATGAAACTTTGCGCGAAAAAAATGACTTTATTTCAAGCATTTACGAAGAATTAGCAGGCGATGTAGATGATAATAAACTTCTTTTGGCTATGGTGGCAAATCAAATTTTAGAAGGAGTATATTTTTATAGTGGTTTTACTGCTATTTACGCACTTGCACGTGCAGGAAAAATGCTAGGTTCAGCACAAATGATCCGCTTTATCCAAAGAGATGAAATCACACATCTTTTATTATTTCAAAATATGATCAATTCAGTACGCAAAGAAAGACCTGATTTGTTCCATGATGAAAATATCAATAAAATTTATGATATGTTTAAAAAAGCTGGAGATCTTGAGATCAAATGGGGTAAATACATCACTCAAAATCAAATCATGGGCTTTACTGATGATATCATAGAAGAATATATCCATTATCTTGTAGATCAAAGATTAAGCGCAATCAATTTAGACAAGCTATACAATGCAAAACATCCTATTAAATGGGTAGATGATTTTTCAAAATTTAACGATCAAAAGAGCAATTTCTTTGAAAGTAAAGTAACGAATTATTCTAAGGGTAGTATAAGCTTTGATGACTTCTAAAACTTCTTTAGCCTTACTTTGTGATTTTTATGAATTTACAATGTCTCAGGGCTATTTCAAAAACAATAAAAAAGATCAAATTTGTTATTTTGATATATTTTTTAGAAAAATTCCAGATTCAGGATCTTTTGCTATTTTTGCAGGTCTTGAAGATATTTTAGACTTTGTTGAAAATTTGAGTTTTGATGCAGAAGATATAGAATTTTTAAGAAAACAAGGTATTTTTGATACAGAATTTTTAGATTTTTTAGCTAACTTTAAATTTAAAGGTGAAATTTATGCTATGCGTGAAGGAGAAGTGATTTTTCCAAACGAACCTTTGCTATGTATTAAAGCTACAACCATAGAAGCACAGCTTTTAGAAACTTTTTTACTTTTAAGTTTAAACCACCAAAGCCTTATTGCTACCAAAACCAATCGTATCGTGCGTGCAGCTAAAAACAGTAAAATTTTAGAATTTGGCTCACGCAGAGCACAAGGAAGTGAAGCGGCCTTAAAAGGGGCAAGAGCAGCTTTTATAGGAGGTTGCATAGGAAGTGCTTGTACTTTAGCAGGAAAAATTTATAATATCCCTATCAATGGAACTATGGCACATTCTTGGGTGCAAATGTTTGAAAATGAACTTGAAGCTTTTAAAGCTTATGTGAAAATTTATCCAAAAAATCCTGTTTTTTTGATTGATACTTATGATTGTCTAAATAGCGGACTTAAAAATGCAATTAAAGTTTTTAAAGAATTTGGTATCCAAGAAGGCGGTGTGAGAATAGATTCTGGAAATTTATTTGAGTTGAGTTTGAAAATCAGACAAGAACTTGATCAAGCAGGACTTCAAAAATGTAAAATCATAGTTTCTAACGCCCTTGATGAATGGAGCATTAAAAAACTCAAAGAACAAAACGCACCTATTGATATCTTTGGTGTAGGCGAAAGATTGATCACTGCTTCAAGCGATCCTATTTTTAGTTGTGTTTATAAACTCGCAGCCTTAGAAGATCAAGGTATAAAACCTAAAATAAAAATCAGTGAAAATAACGAAAAATCAACCCTACCTCATTTTAAAAAACTTTTTAGAGTTTATGATAAAAACACGCAAAAAATCCTTTTTGATGAGCTTTATGTTTTTGACGAAAACCCAAATCAAGATGAAAATTTAGAACGCAAAGAACTTTTAGAATTAGTCTACAAAGAAAAAAGACTTCTTAAAAAGTCATCTTTAAATACTATTCAAGATTATACAAAAGAGCAAATCTCAAAACTCGATGAGAGTTTTTTAGATCTTGATCGTTTTGTGAAATTTGAAGTAAAACTCTCGCCTAAACTTCAAAATATCACTGAAGATCTTTTAAAAACTCGTTTTTAAAATCCACATAATTTAAAGCGGATTGTTTTAGAAAGCTTATTTCTTCATCGTTTAATTCACGCACAAATTTTGCAGGATTTCCAAGTATCAAAGAGCGTGGCGGAAATTTTTTACCCTTTGTTACAACGCTTCCAGCACCCACTATGCTATCTTCTTCTATCAAAGCATTATCCATGACAACAGCATTCATTCCGATTAAAACACGATTTTTTATCACACAAGCATGGATAACGCAATTATGTCCTATGGTTACATCATCTCCTATTATTGTAGGAAAACCAGCATCTTTTAACTTTCCTTTTTCGTCAAATTCCCTATGCCAAACATGCACCGTGCTAAGATCTTGAATATTGGTTCTTTTGCTAATTTTTATAAAATTAACATCAGCTCTTAAAACACAATTAAACCAAATGCTACTTTCATCTCCTATTTCTATTTCTCCTATGATTTTAGCTCCCTCTGCAACAAAAACATTTTGACCTAGTTTGGGACTATGATTTTTAAATTTTATAAGCATTTTTTTCCTTTTTATTTAAGTATAGCTAAGTTTAACTCTATTTCAACTTTTTTAGTTACAATTTTTATTTAAATTTATAGGAGAAGTAATGAACGCATTTGAACAAAAAAGATGTCAAAATATGGCTGAAGAAATTGCACAAAAAGTTTTTATCAATGAAGAGCTTTTTAATGCTTTTTGTCAAATTCCGCGTGAAATTTTTTCTCCTTTAAAAGCCCATGCTTATCGCCTTGATGCTTTGCCTTTGGCAAATTCTCAATGGATTAGTTCACCTTTAACTGTAGCTAAAATGACTATGGCTTTAGATTTTAAAAATGCTGATAGTATTTTAGAGATAGGTTGTGGAAGCGGCTATCAAGCTGCGATTTTAAGCAAGGTTATAAGAAGGGTTTTTACCATAGAACGCATAGAAAATTTAGCCAAAAAAGCCGCTCAAACTTTCAGAGAATTAGAACTTTTTAATATCAATGTAAAATTTGATGATGGACAAAATGGCTGGAAAAATTATGCTCCTTATGATAGAATTTTATTTTCTGCTTATGCGACACAAATTCCTGAAATTTTACTCGATCAATTAAGCGATGGCGGGATTTTAGTCGCTCCTATTTTACACAATGGCAAACAATTCATCACACGCCTTAGAAAAAATGGCACAAATTTACAAAAAGAAATTTTAGAAGAATGTTTATTTGTGCCTATAGTAGATGGAAAAGAATAAACTTTTTTTACAAAATTTATTAAAAACTCTTTAGAGCCTTTCTTAACTTTTCACTCATTTCATCAATATGTTCTTTTTGCAAAATCAAAGGAGGTAAAAATCTCAAATCATTCTCCCCGCAACTTATCAGCAAAAGTGCATTTTCTTGGCATTTTTGAATGACCTTGGACACTTTTACACTTTTATCAAGACTAAGCCCTTGCATAAACCCTAAGCCTTTGCGTTTTTTACAAAAATCAAATTCTTTTATCAACTCATCTAAACTTTGCTCTAAATAAGGCGTGAGTTTATTAACATTTTCTAAAATTTTTTCTTCTTTAAAAATTTCAAAAACTGCATTCACTCCTGCGCAAACCAAAGGATTTCCCCCATAAGTGCTACCATGATCGCCTGCTTCTAAAGAATTGCTTGCTACTTTTTGATTTATTACAAAAGCACCCACACTAAGCCCACAACCTAAGGCCTTAGCTGAAGTCATAATATCAGGCAAAATTTGTGCGTGCTCATAGGCAAAAAATTTTCCACTTCTACCCATGCCACATTGAATTTCATCAGCGATTAATAATATATCTTTTTCATCGCAAAGCTTTCTTAAGGCTTTGTAAAAATCTTTATTTGCAGGATTTATCCCACCTTCTCCTTGCACGCTTTCTAAGATAATGGCGCAAGTTTTTTCATTTACTAGTTTTTCAACGCTTAAAATATCATTATATTTTGCAAATTTAACCCCTGAAATTAAAGGTTTAAAAGGCTTTTGATATTTTTCATTAGCAGTAAGCGATAAAGCCCCTAAAGTACGCCCATGAAAAGAATGCTTAAAAGCGATAAATTGTCCGCCCTTAATACCTTTGTTAAAGGCGTATTTTCTAGCTGTTTTCATCGCTCCTTCTATACTTTCTGTGCCAGAATTTGTAAAAAAAACACGCTCTAAAGCACTAGCTTTGGCTAAATTTTTAGCTGCAGCGGCTATGTTTTCATTATAATATAAATTGCTAGTATGTAAAAGCTTATCCACTTGAGCTTTGATTTTAGCATTAAATTTAGCATGATTATATCCTAAAGCACAAACGCCTATACCACTTGAAAAATCAAGATATTTTTTAGCCTTATCATCAAAAAGATAAACCCCCTGCCCTTTTTCTAAAACTATATCAAAACGCTTATAAGTAGGGATAATATGACTTTGTTCTTTATAATCCATTTTCATTCTTTAACCCACCAAAGTGCCTATACCTTCATCAGTAAAAAACTCAAGCAACAAAGAATGCTTCACGCGCCCATCTAAAATATGCACCTTTTTAACTCCATTTTCACAAGCATCAATGCAAGATTTTAATTTTACATGCATACCGCCTTCTATTTTAGGAGCTAAAATTTTAGCTTGTTCAAGACTGATTTTAGAAATCAAAGAATTTTTATCATTAAAATCCTCATAAAGCCCTGCAGTATCGGTTAAAAAAGCAAGTTTTTCAGCCCTTAAAGCCTTAGCAATCGCACAAGCTGCGTCATCAGCGTTAATATTATAAGTATTAAAATCCTCATCCATGCCAATAGGAGCAATGATAGGTAAAAAATCTTTTTCTAAAAGCTCTTCTAAAATTTTCGAATTTACCTTTTGTATCGTGCCAACAAAAGCTAAATTTACATCTTTTTTCACACATTCTAAAAGTGCACCATCTTTACCACAAAGCCCTATGGCTTTAACTCCTAAATTTTGCAAACTATGAACTAAATTTTTATTGATATGATTTAAAACCATGCTTGCTACTTCAGTAGTGGCTTTATCACTAACTCTAAGACCGTTTTTAAACTCACTCTTTACGCCTAATTTTTCACACATAGCAGAAATATCTTTTCCCCCGCCATGTACAATGATAGGCTTTAAACCCACAAGTTTTAAAAGAGCTATATCTTGCATCACACAATGCTTTAGCTCTTCATCTTCCATAGCTGATCCACCGTATTTTATAAGTATAATCTTAGAATTAAATTTGCGTATATAAGGTAAAGCTTCGATTAAGACATTGGCTTTTTCTAAATATTTTTGCATGATCATTCCTTAAACATTAAAGCTGGTTTGATTATACTCATTTAAAGAAAGATCGTAATAATTCGCATCCTCTCTTAAAGTAAAACCATAATGTTTCCAAAACTCATTGCCTAAATCATTGTTTTTAAAAGCGATTAAGGCGATTTTATTGATCTTTTGAGCTTTTAAAGCCTCGAGACAAAATTTTGTCATCTCGTGTGCTATACCCTTTTTTCTATGATCTTTATGCACACATACATGATAAAATCCCCCTGTGCGTCCATCATGCCCGCAAAGTATACTTCCTACAATTTCTTCATCAATCACTGCTACAACGCTAAGATTTGGGTTTCTATCTAAAAAATTTTCTATATTTTCTTTGCTATCATCAATGCTTCTTATCCCAAAGCCTTTTATCTCGCACCAAAGCTTATAAACGACTTCATAATCACTTTTTTGCATAGCTCGTATTATCATTTTTATCCTTTACAAATTTGCAAAGAATTTAAGTCCTTCATCTTCATCAAAATCAAACATTAAATTCATATTTTGAACAGCTTGTCCTGCTGCGCCTTTAATTAAATTATCAATAGCACCAAGCACAATAACACGCCTTGTGCGTTGATCTATACTAAAATTTATATCCGCAAAATTGCTTGATTTAACCCACCGAGTCTGCGGAAACGACTGCGGCGGTAAAAGCCTTATGAATTTATTGTTTTGATAGTATTTTGTATAAATATCGCGTATATCTTGTTCTTGCAAATTCTCTTTTAAATTTGCATAAGCACTGATTAAAATTCCTCTTTGCATAGGTACAAGATGAGGGGTAAATTGTAGAGTGATTTTCTCTTTGGCCGCATAGCTTAAATGCTCTTCAATTTCGGGAGTATGGCGGTGCGAAGCCAAACCATAAGCTTTGATATTTTCATTAACTTCGCAAAAAAGATTTTCCATCTTTGCACTTCTTCCTGCTCCGCTTACTCCACTTTTTGCATCAATGATAACTGAGTTAAAATCGATGATTTTTTCTTTAAAAAGCGGATAAAGACTTAAGATAGAACAAGTGGTATAGCAACCTGGATTTGCCACCAAACTTGCTTTTTTTATCTCTTCTTTATAAAGCTCGCAAAGTCCATAAACTGCATTTTGCAAAAGCTCTTGATTAGGATGAGTGAATTTATACCAAAGCTCATAATCTTTAGGATTTTTAAGACGAAAATCTGCACTTAAATCAATGATTTTCATCTTTTTTAACAAATTCTCATTTAAAAGCTTAGCGCTAAATTCATGCGGAGTAGCCAAAAACAAAAGATCAAGTTCAAGTTCATCTAAATTTTTATTTTCAAAACATAAATTTAAAGGGGTATTAGGATAAAGATCTTGATAATTTTGTCCCACGCTAGAACTCGAACCTAAATAAGAAATTTCAACTTTGGGATGATTAAGCAAAATGCGTACAAGCTCATTACCTGCATAACCACTCGCTCCTAAAATCCCAACTTTTATTTTCATCTTTATCCTTTAAATGTAAAAGCAAATATTATAAACAAAAAAAGTTAAAAATTTTAACTATTATTCTCTTTAACCTTATCTTTATTGCTCGAAAATCAAAACATCTGAAAAAATAAAATTAATTTAATCATGCAAAATAAAAAATAATTTTAGCAACAAGAATTTAATTTTTAACTAAAATATAAAGTTGTTCATGAAGATGAATATTACGATTTTTAAGATTGCGAGAAGCTCTAAAAGTATTATATTTTTGTTCTAAAATACGACATTTTCCAAGAGTACTTAAACGCTTTAAAAAAATTTCTTTTTTTATAAAACCTTCGCAATTATAAGAAAGTAAAATCACTCTTGCTTTTAAATCATTAATAAGTTCAAATAAAGCGTCTTGGGCAAATTTTGACTTATTAAAAGTACTACGATTCCAATCTTTTGGAATGCCACTGATTTTGGAAATTTCTTCAGGTTTTTTATAATTTGCGATTAAATTTAACATAAAGTAATTAGAGCTATAAGGATGTTGATTGTAAGGAGGATCAAGATAAACCACATCAAAAAAATCAAGTTCTTTTGCAAGCATGCTTGCATCCTTTTGCATCACTTCAAATTCGCAAGAAAAATTTGAAAAAATAGGCATTTTAAGCTCTATTTCTCCTTTAATGCGTTTAAGTGCATTTTGTCCTTCGCCACCAAATTTTCCGATACCATCCTTACCCTTATAAAAACCTTTAAAAACTCCACTAGTATTTGAATGCACACTAGCTTCATAAATTAAAGGGGCTATAAAAAAATGCTTTAATTCTTTTGGAATTTCATTTTCAATTCTTTGTCTCATAGTATCAAGATATAAAGCATTTTTAAAAGTATAAAAAACCCTTTCATTTTTTTTAATATCATCATCATCTTTTGGAGCATAAAGCTCACTGATAAAACCTTTTTGAAAATCTAAATTTTGGGTTAAATTTTTATAACACTTTTTTAGATTTTGGAGTAAATCTTTGTCTTTATTAGCAAGATAACACTCATTGATGAGTTTTGAATAATCTTCTAAATCATTAGCTAAAATATAACTCGAGTATGCCTTTGCAAAGCGACTTACAATACCTGAGCCACTAAACATATCACAAAAACTAAATTTATCTTTACCAAGTTCTTTTTTAGCTACCTTAAAGCCCTTATTTAAAAAACTTAAAAGTGCTCTTTTATTTCCAAGATAAGTTATAATTTGCTCTTTTAAAAAAGAAGGATTTTCTTTCAAAATTTAAAACCTTTAAAAGCCTTATCCACAAAAGTGGATTAAGCTTTTTTTGGAGTTACAAGCATATTTACATAACGACCTTCAAAATTTGGCTCTTTGTCACGATTAGCTTCATTTTCTATCATAGTCCAAATTTTTTCAAGCAAAACTACACCTGCTTCAGGAGTTGCCATTTCACGTCCTTTTAAGAACACACGAAATCTCACATGCTTACCTTGTTCTAAAAATTCTAAAGCATGTTTTACCTTGTAATTAATATCATTTTGAGCAATTTTTACAGAAAGTTTGATTTCTTTTATATCAATCACTTTTTGTTTTTTCTTTGCTTCTTTTTGTTTTTTCTCTTGTTGATAACGGAATTTACCATAGTCCATGATCTTGCAAACAGGTGGCTTAGCATCTGCAGCTATCATTACAAGATCAAGTCCTAAACGATTTGCAATTTCTAAAGCTTCATCACTACTGATAATACCATAAACTTTGCCATCATCGCCAACACATCTGATTTCATCCGCTCTTATTTCTTCATTGAGCAATACTTCTTTTTCTTTACTCAAAAGTGTACCTCACTCATTTTCTCCTTAACTAATTTAATAAATTCGTCCAAGCTAAGATTTTTTTGTTCTTTAGCTCTTCTATCTCTTAAAGCAACGCTACGCTTTGCCACCTCATCATCGCCTAAAACTAAAATCATAGGTAATTTTTGCTTTTCAGCGATACGAATTTTTTTACTTAAGCTCTCATTTTTTTCATACACCTCGCTATCGATATTAAGCTCTAATAATTCTTTTTGAATTTCTTTTGCGTAAGCAATATGTGCTTCGCCTATTGGCACTATACCCACTGCGGTTGGTGCGATAAAAAATGGAAACTCACCCGCACAATGCTCGGTTAAAATTCCTATAAATCTTTCAAAAGAACCTAAAATCGCACGATGCAACATTACAGGTTGTTTTTTTTCATTATCACTATCAGTATATTCGAGTTTAAAACGACTTGGCAGGTTAAAATCTACTTGTATGGTTCCACATTGCCACTTTCTTTTTAAAGCATCGGTGATTTTAATATCAATCTTTGGCCCATAAAAAGCCCCGCCACCTTCATCAATACCGTATTTTAAACCTTGTTCATCTAAAGCTTCTTTTAAAGCCTTAGTCGCTATTTCCCAAATTTCATCATCACCTATGGCTTTTTCAGGTTTAGTTGAAATTTCCATTTCATAGCTAAAATCAAATAATTTCATCAAATTATCCACAAAAGCTAAAATTTCTAAAACCTGCTCTTTAATCTGACTTGGCATACAAAAAATATGTGCATCATCTTGAGTGAATTCTCTCACTCTAAAAAGTCCATGCAAAACGCCACTTTTTTCATGACGATGTACCACGCCGTATTCAAAAAATTTCAAAGGCAAATCACGATAACTTCTTACATCACTTTGATAAATTTTAATATGTCCCACACAGTTCATAGGCTTAATGCCATATTCTTGTTCATCAATTTGTGTAAAATACATATTTTCTTTATAGTTTGCATAATGCCCACTGATTTTCCATGCATCTGCTTTTAAAAGTTCAGGCCCACGCACAGGCTCATAACCACGTAAACGATGGATCTTATAAAGCATATGTTCAAGTTTAGATCTAAGTCTTGCACCGTTACTCAACCAAATAGGAAGACCACCTCCGATCTCATCATCAAAAGTAAAAAGTTTAAGCTCTGTTCCAAGCTTTCTATGATCGCGTTTTTTAGCTTCTTCAATAATGGTTAAATACTCTTTTAAACTTTCCTTATCTGCAAAAGCAGTCCCATAAATTCGAGTAAGCATTTCTCTTTTTTCATCGCCACCCAAATACGCTCCTGCAACACGAGTGAGTTTAAAAAAGCGTAAAAATTTCGTATTTGGCACATGAGGACCACGACACAAATCTTCAAATTCACCTTGTTTATAAATACTTACAGCTCCATCAGGAATACGCAATAAAACTTCTTGTTTTAAATCATCATTTTGAAATTTAGCCAAAGCTTCGTTTTTTGTGATTTCATATTTTGAAATTTCAATCTTTGCTTCAGCAAGTTCTTTCATCTTTTTTTCAATTTTTACTAAATCTTCTTCGCCGATCTTACTTTCTACACGAAAATCATAATAAAATCCATCTTCTATAACAGGACCAACGAAAAATTTAGCTTCAGGATACAAACTCTTAATCGCCTGTGCCATTAAGTGTGCACAAGAATGGCGGATTACTTCTAAACTTTCTTTAGAATTATCAAAATAAATTTCTTTTAAATTTGTATCTTTTACACTTTGAGAGTCAATTATTGTCTCATTGTCCAAATACGCAATAACTTCTTTTTCCATATTTTTAACCCTTTGTCGCTCACTTACCCTGTGAGTGTTTATAAAGTTCTAATTTTAACTTTCTAAGACTTAATTATTTTTGAAATTCAGCTTATTTTTAAAAAAATCTTAGAATAAATTTAATATTTATTTATAGCTTAAACTCACTTCCAGCATTTAAAATCCCACTATAATACAAATAAAAGAAAACAAATCCTAAAATAATACGATAAATTCCAAAAGGGATAAAGTCGAATTTAGAAATAAATTTTAAGAAAAATTTTATAACTAAAACTGCAACAATAAAAGCAGTGATAAAACCTATGCTTAAAGGAATTAAAGAATTTGCGTTACTCAGTAATTCAGGCTCTTTATAAATACTATAAGCTGTAGCGATAATCATCGTTGGAATGGCAAGCAAAAAACTAAACTCAGCCGCAACTTTTCTATTAAATCCTAGCAAAAGTCCACCAATAATACTTGCTCCACTTCTTGAAGTTCCAGGAATCATGGCTAAAGATTGAAAAATACCTATACAAAAAGCTTGTTTAAAGCTTATTTCTTCTAAAGAATTGATACGATATTGTTTATTTTTGTGCGCAAGTTCTATAAGAATAAGCACAACACCACCAAAAATGAGCATTCCAACCACAACCCAACCATTAAATAAAGCATTTAAGTATTTTGCCACAAAAAGCCCTATAACTCCAGTAGGAAAAAATCCCACTGCAAGTTTTAACCAAATATCAAGCCCTTGAAACAATTTACGCCAAAATACAAAAATTACCGCCAAAATAGAACCAAGCTGGATAATAATCAAAAAACTTTTCCAAAACTCATCTATATCAATACCTAAAATAGTCGCACCTAAAATCATATGTCCTGTTGAAGAAACAGGTAAAAACTCAGTCAGACCTTCTATAATTCCAAGTATTAAAGCATATAAATTTTCCATTTTAATCCTTGAATGATAATTGCAAAAGAAAAATTATATCAGAATGGATTAAATGGGGTTTTAACCCCAAAAATTAAGCATCTTTTTTAACAATACGCTTAATGAAATATAATACAACGCCAACAAAAAAGATAAGCGCGAAAAGCTCGCTATCATGAAAATTTGTTAAATTTAAAGCTAAAGGATTTTCGCTACCACCCATACTTACTGAAAATACAGTAATTCCTGCGATAATTACCCCAAAAATACTTTCACCCACTATAAGCCCTGAAGCAAAAAGCGTGCCTCTTTGCTCACAACTCGCAAGTTTTTCTTCTTTATGAGAATTTTTTGCATATTTTTTAGTCAAGTATTGCATTACAATATATTTTAAAATTCCGCCTATAACTAAAGGTATATTTACAGCAGGCGGAAGGTAAATACCTATTCCAACGGCTAAAGGCGGCAAAGACATTTTCTGTGTTCTTCTTAAAATTTTATCTATAATAATCATTAAAATTCCTACAAATACACCAAAAGCCATATAACCCCACTCTATATTGTGATGAAAAATTCCTTGAGCGATAGTACTCATTAAATTCGCTTGCGGTGCTGCTAAAGCCGATGAAGCATCCATACCTTCTCTTGGCATTGCCCCAACAAAACCATAGGCTTGATAAAGCAAATTTAAAACAGGAACTATAGCCAAAGCACCAAAAACACAGCCTACAAGTAAAGCAACTTGTTGCTTCCAAGGAGTAGCTCCGACTAAATGCCCTGTCTTTAAATCTTGTAAATTGTCATTCGAAATAGCAGCTGTAGCCAAAATAACACTAGTAGTAAAAATAGCTAACGCTACTGCAAATTTAGAAAGCATAGGATCTTGAAAAAGTTCCACACCTAAAACCAAAAAAACAATAGAAGAAATAATAACACCAATAAGTCCGATTCCAGAAATAGGACTAGAAGAAGATCCTACAAGTCCTGCCATATATCCGCAAGCTGCTGCAACAAAAAAACCTATTAAAACAGAAACTAAAGTTCCAACAAATGAAAATAGCATTTGATAATAAATGCTTAAGTTAGCATCTTCAACAAAACTATAAAAAGTAATAAATAAACCCACAACCATTAAAACAAAAAGTATAAAAATACTTTTTAAAGAAAGATCTATATTTGTTCTTTCATTTTTTTCTTGATTAGTAATTTTAACATTTTTAACAATTTCTTTAATACCTTCAATAACGGGTTTTAAAAGTTCTATTAAAGTCCAAAGCGCTGCTATAGCAATAGCTCCTGTTCCTATAAGCCTTACTTTAGAACTCCATACACTAGAAGCTAAATCTACGGCATTTTTTGCACTATCGAATTCAAAATTTGAAAGATAAGGAGTAAAAATACCCCAAGCTAAAAACATACCTACAAAAAGAGCTATAGCACCTGCTAAACCGACTAAATAACCTGCTCCTAAAAGTGCCAAAGAATATCCCATAGAAAAACCAAAAGCCATTTTATTCCAAATAAAAGCAAAATTACTCTCACTTGCAGTGAGTTTAAAACCATTGCTTAATAAACTAAAAATAGCAGCTATAAAAGAGCCTAATGCTATTTCTTTAATACCTTGTTTTCCTTTTTTATTACTCTGATCTTTATTGGCTACTTTTAAAATTTCAGCTGCGGCCCTACCTTCAGGATAAGCAAGTTTGCTTTCAACTACCATAGCCCTTCTTAATGGTATAGTAAAAAGCACTCCAAGTCCACCACCACAAAGACATATCATAAAAGTTTGCCAAAGTGGAAATTCACTCCAATACCCACACATAAAAAGTCCTGGGATAACAAAAATAACTGATGATAAAGTTCCTGCTGCTGAAGCTTGAGTTTGAACCATATTATTTTCTAAAATATTTGAAGTCTTAAAAAGACTCAAAACCGCCATGGAGATGACCACAGCTGGAATTGATGATGAAAAAGTAAGTCCCACTTTTAACCCCAAATATACATTTGAAGCTGTAAAAATAATAGTTAAAATACTTCCCAAAATCAAACCCCTTAAGGTAAGTTCTGGTAAATTTTGTTTTTTGTACATCATTTCTCCGTTTTAAAATTTACTTTCAACGTTAAAAAATATTCTTATAAGTTTAAATTTATAATTTTTCTCTAAAGCAAAATAAAATAATACAAAAAAACGCTTATACTTTTATAAATTTTTGACTCAAAAATATCATAAAACAATGAACCAATCATTGAAAAATCAAAAGTTTTTTTATTTTAATTATATTATCCCAGCTACCTCAGCAAAAATCAAGCAAATAATACTTATACCCCATATATAAAAAAAGCTTCTTTTGATATGATCTTTAATATTAACCTCTGCTAAACCGCAACCTAGCAAAGTTGCAGGCACAACAGGAGAAATAAATGTCGCACAATTTCTTGCTATCACCATGATAATAGCTATAGTCAAAGGTTCAGCGCCAAAAGCCTTAGTTACACTCAAAACTATAGGCATCACTCCATAAAAATAAGAATCTGTACAAAAAATAATTGCCATTGGAACAGCTAATATCCCTACCATCAAAGGAATATAAGCGCCTAAATAATCTGGAACAAAATTTAAAATCAAAACACCCATTTTCTCCATAATACCACTTTTATCAAATACGCCTATTAATATCCCAGCACCAATTAAAGTAATATACATAAGCATTGCACCAGCACTTGCACGATCTAAAACTTTTTTAGCTATTTTTAAATTAGGATAATTAAGCGGTAAAATTATTGCAAGTCCTATCATAAAGCAAATATAACTAGGAAAAATACCACTAATTAAAAGCCCAATAACCCCAATAGCTACAAGTAAATTTAACCAAAACCATTTTTCATTATGGTGTTCGCTTTTTTCTATATTTAAATTTATTCCCGACAAGTTACCTGCGCCTGCACCTCTTTTTATTTCTATCTTAGCAATCCAAATTGCCAAAAGAAGGGATAATACCAAACCTACAATCTGAATAGGTATAATATGGTGCCAAAGCAAATTTGCATCCATTCCTATATTAGTAGCCGCTCTTAAAGTAGGACCACCCCAAGGAATAACATTCATAACCCCCATAGCCGAAGTAATAATCAATAACATTGAAGTCTTTCTTATACCTAGACGCTCATAAATAGGTAATAATGCAGGTATTACAATAAGAAAAGTAGAAGCACCTGAACCATCTAAATGCACAGCAGCAGTAATAAAAACAGTAAGAATGCAAACTTGATATACATTAGCTTTCATTTTTGATAAAAACGCATTTAAAATTTTAGTAAAAAAACCACTTGCATTTAAAACACTAAAAAAGAGTATAGAAAAAACAAACAAAGCTGCCGTATCCGTTACGCTTTTGACTCCATCTTTAATAAAAGCAACCAATGTTTTAATATCAAAAACACCTCCTTCTTTAACCCCTAAAGCTGCACCCACGCCAAAACCAAGCTGTTCAAGAATAAGTAAAATACAAGCTACACTAATACTTACACTTATAAAAGCTAATGCTGGAGTAGTATAATCTTTTAGCAAAAGCCAAACTATCAATCCTAATGAGAAAAAACCCAATAAAGCTAAAAAAATTTCCATA
The DNA here is from genome assembly GCF_001762855.1 of Campylobacter sp. BCW_6467. Lineage (NCBI taxonomy): Bacteria > Pseudomonadati > Campylobacterota > Epsilonproteobacteria > Campylobacterales > Campylobacteraceae > Campylobacter > Campylobacter sp. BCW_6467. The sequence continues at coordinate 37,422 of NZ_MJXP01000021.1, forward strand.
TCCTATCCTTTTGTATCATTTTTATTCAATAATAAAATGGATATTTTAAGTCCAACTTATATGTGTTTAAATTTATAGCTTTTTGGAAAAAATATATTTTTTAATGTAACTATTTTAAACAAGAATAAAAAATAATTTTTAATTATTTTTGATAAAGTATTCACTCTTTTAAATTTACAACTAGAAGTAACGATAGTCAAAATATAATAAGTTGCATAATATTATCAAAACTAAAAAGTCAAAATTTTAACTTCACATTCACTTCACTTAAAAAGTTTATAATGTTATCACTTTACATTGAAGGAGAAATAATTATGAAAAAAAGTATTTTATTTACATCAGCACTTTTAGCTAGCTCAATGCTTTTTGCAGATAGTCTAAAACTTGAAGGTACTATTGCACAAATTTATGATAACAATAAAACCTTGCTTATTGACTCTATTTATGGCGGACAAATGGCTATAAAAGTTCTACCAAATACCGAAATAGAAATGGATGATTGTGGTATTTTTGGAACAGATAAAGATGGAACTTTTAAAGATTTACAGGTTGGAAATTTTTTAGAAAGTAAAATTTCTTATGGAACACCTGCTACACCAAATACTCAGGCTATTCCAGTAGCTAGAAAAATTGAAATTCAATGTTATAAAAAAGCTTATTAATATAAATCCCTTAACAAGGGATTTATAAAAATCATTCTTTACTAAACTACTTCATCACTCTTAAATAAAAATTTAAACTCTTTTTTAACAAGCAATTTATAAAATAACACTTATATTTTCATCTAAGGCAAATAATGAAAAAATGGATTTTTATTGTTTTTTGTTTTATATTAGGTTTTATTATTCATATATTTTATATAGGATACACTAACGAACTTTTATTTAATAAATTTATTAAAAACAGCAATCCTGATTATACAATTACAGATATTTACTTCAAAAAAGGTTTTTTAACTTCTAAAGGAAGTTTTACTTTAAATCACTCTCATACACAGCTTTCAACCAAAATCAACCTTAAATTTAATAATTATTTTTTCTTAAATAAAATTATAAAAGGAAATTTTACAAATCCTTTTGATTTTTTAGATGAAGCATTAAAAAACAATAAATTAGGAACTTTTACTCTTAAATTACACGATAACAACTCTAAAATATTTCTAAATATTAAAGATATAAATTTAAGCAATGAAGGTGGAGATACCATCATAAACGGCGGATATATTGAAGCTTTAATGAATAAAAATTTAGAAATTAAAAACATTAAAATACATTTTGATATGATTGATTTTTCTCAATTTTATACTAAATTTGTATTGCAAAATTTAAATTACGAACAATTTTTTAACAATCCTGTACAATTTTATGAGTTAAATTTATTTAGCGATAGCCAACAAGAGATCAACTTTGATTATCTTGTGCTAGATAACAATAAAATCAATTCTTTTTATAGCAAAAACCAAGTAAATTTTAATGAAGAAAATTCAACAATAAACTTAAACATACAAGGAAAATCCAATGAAATTAATATTGATCTTAAATCTTTATTGGGTCAGAATTTGAATTTTGACAAAACAAAATTTAACATAACCATAAATAAATTTCTTAACTCAAATTTCAATATCTCTCATTTTATTCAAAAAAATCTTGATCTAAAAATACAAAATTTAATTCTTGAAAAAAATAAACAAAATATCAGTCTACAAGGCAATTTAAATATTAACAACTCTTATCAAGCAAAATTACAAGTTATCAGTTCAGATGAGCCAGATGAAATTTTTCCTTGGACAAAGGATTATGGAGGTTTAAATCAATATTTTTTAAAAGAAAATAATAACTTTTTTCTAAATTTATCTTATGATAGCTTAGCCAATCCTCAGCTAAAAATTAATGGTAGTGAATTTTCAAATATGGATTTAAATTAATGAGCCTAGCTTTAACCTTTCGCCCTGAAAATTTTGATGATATTTTAGGACAATATGAGCTTATAGAAATTTTCAAAAAATTTACTGCTTTACAAAAACTTCCTCATAGTATTTTTTTTGGAACAGCAGGTTCTGGAAAAACAACTTTTGCTAGAGTTGTAGCCAAAGAATTTGGCTTAGATTTTTATGAATTTGATGGAGGAAATTTTAAACTCGAAGAACTAAGAAAAATTTTAGATAATTATAAAAATAGTCTTTATAAGCCTTTAATTTTTATTGATGAAATTCACCGCCTTAGCAAAACCCAACAAGAAATGCTTTTAATTCCTATGGAAAATTACCGTTTAATTTTAATCGGCGCAAGCACTGAAAATCCCTATTTTGTTTTAAGTTCTGGCATAAGAAGTCGTTCCATGCTTTTCGAATTTAAATCTTTAGGGGTAAAGGAACTTGAAACTTTACTTTTGCGTGTACAAGAAAAAATGAAATTTAGTATTGATAAAGAAGCTAAAGATTTTCTACTTAAAAGTGCTGATGCAAGAGCTATGCTAAATTTGCTTGAATTTGTCTTGGTTTTAGATGAAAAACATATCAGTCTTGAAAATCTTAAAAAACTTCGCAACACCATAAATAGTGAAGGTGTTAGCTCAAAAGATACACATTATATTTTAGCAAGTGCAATGATAAAAAGTTTACGCGGAAGTGACGTTGATGCAGCTATTTATTATCTTGCAAGACTTATTGATGCAGGAGAAAGTGCGGATTTTATCGCTAGGCGTTTGGTGATTTTTTCAAGTGAAGATGTCGGAAATGCCGATCCAAATGCTTTAAATTTAGCGGTTTCGACTCTAGAGGCTGTTAAAAATATAGGTTATCCTGAAGCAAGAATTATCCTAGCCCAATGCGTAGTTTATTTAGCAAGCACAATCAAATCTAATGCAAGCTACAAAGCTATCAATGAAGCTTTAAACTATGTAAAAAATAATGAAGCTTTAGAAATACCTAATTATCTTAACAACAATCATCAAGAAAAACAAAACTATCTTTATCCACATGATTTTGGTGGCTGGGTAGAGCAAAAATATCTTAGTAAAAATTTAAAATTTTATCATAGCAAGGGCTTAGGAGAAGAAGCAAAATTGTTAGATAATTTATATAAATTAAAAAATTATAAAGCTTAATTTTATTATTTAAAATTTACAAAATAAATGCTAAAATCAATATTTTATTTTCAAGGAAAAAGATGATTAAAATAGGAATTTATGGCGCTAAAGGACGCATGGGAAAACAGATTGAAGAATGTTTAAAAAGCGAAACGCAAGCACAAATTTCGATACTTTATAATAAGGGTGGAAATTTAGAAGAGCTTTTTGAAAAAAGCGATGTGATTATTGATTTTTCTTCCCCAAGTGGAACTCATGAACTTTTAAATTATGCAAGAACTATGCCTAAACCTTTGGTAATAGGTACAACAGGACTTGATGAGAAAATTTTACATTTGATGCAAAGTGCTAGTGAAGTGATGCCGATTTTTTATGCGACCAATATGTCTTTAGGTGTTGCAGTTTTAAACTATCTTGCTAGTAAAGCGAGTCAAATGCTAAGAAATTTTGATATAGAAATTTTAGAAATGCATCATCGCCATAAAAAAGATGCCCCAAGTGGTACAGCTATGACTTTAGCCCAAAGTGTAGCAAAAGCTAGAAATTTAGAACTTGAAAAAGTAAGAGTAAGTGGAAGAGATGGCATTATAGGTGAAAGAAGCAAAGATGAGATTGCCGTGATGAGTTTAAGGGGTGGCGATATAGTAGGACGCCATACAGTAGGTTTTTATGAAGATGGAGAATTTTTAGAACTTAATCATACCGCTACTTCAAGGGCGACTTTTGCTAAAGGTGCGATTAAAATCGCTATTTGGCTTAGTAAGCAAGAAGCAAAAATGTATTCAATCAATGATTTTTTAGGAATTTAAAATGTGTGCAGTTGTAGGAGTTATCAATTCAAAAAATGCTAGCACTTATGCGTATTATGCGCTTTTTGCTATGCAACACCGTGGGCAAGAGGCAAGTGGTATTAGTGTGAGTAATGGTAAAAATATTAAGACTATTAAAGCTAAAGGTGAAGTGAGTCAAATTTTTAATCCTGATAATCTAAAAACTTTAGAAGGTAAAATCGCTATAGGGCATAATCGCTATTCTACAGCAGGAAATTCAAGTTTAAATGACGCTCAGCCCATAGCAGCTACTTCGGTTTTAGGTGATATTGCTTTAGCGCATAATGGAAATTTAGTTAATAAAGAAGAAGTAAGATCAAGACTTATTCAAGATGGGGCTATTTTTCAAACCAATATGGATACAGAAAATGTTGTCCATCTTATCGCAAGAAGTAAGCAAGAAAGTCTAAAAGATAGATTTATTGAGAGTTTAAAAGAATGTATAGGAGCTTATTGTTTTGTTTTAGCAAGCAAAGATAAACTTTATGTTGTAAGAGATCCTCATGGGGTGCGTCCTTTGTCTTTAGGGCGTTTAAAAGATGGAGGCTATATAGTTGCTAGTGAAACTTGTGCTTTTGATCTTATAGAGGCTGAATTTATTCGTGATGTTAAACCAGGGGAAATGCTTATTTTTACTCAGGGAAATGATAAATTTGAAAGCATAGAACTTTTTTCTCAAACTCCTAGAATTTGCGCTTTTGAATACATTTATTTTGCTAGACCTGATAGTATAGTAGAAGGCAAAAGCGTGTATGAAGTGCGTAAAAAAATGGGCGAAGCTTTAGCTAAAAAATTTGCTTATAAAGCAGACTTTGTCGTGCCTGTGCCAGATAGTGGAGTAAGTGCAGCTATAGGTTTTGCGCAATATTTACAAATCCCTCTTGAAATGGCAATAGTAAGAAATCATTATGTAGGAAGAACTTTTATAGAGCCAACTCAAGAGCTTAGAAATTTAAAAGTAAAATTAAAGCTTAATCCTATGCGTAAAGTTTTAGAAGGCAAAGAAATAGTAGTCATTGATGATAGCTTGGTGCGTGGCACTACTTCTAAAAAAATAATTTCTTTACTTCGTGCTGCAGGAGCGAGCAAAATCCATCTTGCCATAGCTTGTCCTGAAATCAAGTTTCCTGATACTTATGGCATAGATACTCCAACTTTTGAAGAACTTATCAGTGCAAATAAAAATGCTGAAGAAGTGCGTGAATATGTAGAAGCTGATACGCTAAGCTTTTTAAGCATAGAAGAATTAACCCAAAGCATAGGCGATGAAAGGAAATATTCTTTAATCAGTTTTGATGGAGATTATTTTATTAAATAATTTTATTTTAAATTAGGATTAGGCAAGGTTGCACTTGCACTTCCTACATTTATATTTTGAGTTGGTGGCAAAGGAGTATTTGGTGTATCAATTTGACTTAAAAGCTCTAAAGTTTGATTAAATTCGAAGCTTTCTTCAGGATTTTGTCCTAAGAATTTTTGCATAAATTCTTTTTTAGAAATAGCTTCATCAAGTTCTTTATCACTTCCTTTTTGATAAGCACCGATGCGAAGCAATACTTCATTTTCTTTTAAAAGCGAGTTTAAACGCTTAAATTTTCTTGCCCAAAGTTTATGCTCAGCACTTATAATATCGCTCATTACCCTTGAAGCGGAGTTTTGTATATTGATAGGAGGATAAATTCCAAAGTCTGTTAATTCACGACTTAAAACAATATGTCCATCTAAGATAGAACGACTTTGATCGGCGATTGGATCACTCATATCATCTCCATCTACTAAAACGGTAAAAAAGGCTGTTATAGTACCTTTACCTTCTTCTTTACCCGTTCTTTCCATGAGTTGAGGTAAAAGACTTAAAACACTTGGTGGATAACCTTTGGTTGTAGGAGGTTCTCCAAGAGCTAGTCCTATTTCTCTTTGCGCCATAGCAAAACGCGTTACACTATCCATGATAAAAAGTACATCTTTACCTTGTTCTTTAAAGTATTCTGCCACACTCATTGCGCAAAAAGCACCGTATTTACGCATTAAAGCACTATCATCACTTGTAGCAACAATAATCACTGTATCATCGAGCTTTCCACCTAAATTTTTTTGTATAAATTCAGGAATTTCACGCCCCCTTTCTCCTATGAGCGCCACTACCTTTATAGGAGCTTTGGAATTTTTAACTATCATTCCCATAAGGGTGGATTTTCCTACCCCGCTTCCTGCAAAAATACCAAGTTTTTGCCCTACACCACAAGTTAAAAGCGCGTCTATGGTTTTAACACCCACGGGAAAAACTTCTTCTATAAGCCCTCTTTTCATCGCATCAATAGGTGCACGCATTATAGGCATATATTTACTTACTTCTATAGCTCCTTTACCATCTTTTGGACGCATAAAAGGATCTACTACTCTGCCTAAAAGTTCATCGCTAACGCCTATTTGCATACCTGCATCACTTATGAAAGCACGATCGCCTATTTTAAAACCTTCTATAAAAGAAAAAGGGCTTAAATAGCTAAATTGTTCTTTGATTTCTACGACCATAGCTAGAGTGTTTAAATTTTCATTTTCATTGGAAACTAACTTCACTATATCTCCAACCCCTGTTTTAAGCCCACGAATTTCTATACTTGTAGCAGAAATTTTTGTAATCTCTCCAAAGATAGCACTTAAATTTTCTTTACCAAGTTTGGAGCGTAGTTTTTCAAGATTCATTAAAATCTTACCTGTTTAGCAGAGTTTATGAGAGAAAAAAATTCCTCTCTGGTTTTTTCATTTTTCAAGAAAATTCCACGCAAAGCTGAAGTTGTAGTGGTGGAATTAGCTTTTTGCACTCCACGCATTTCAACACACATATGTCTTGCTTCTATGACTACACCCACACCTTTTGCATCGACATTTTCCATTAAAGCTTGTGCGATTTGTTCGGTAAGTTGTTCTTGAATTTGAAGTCTTCTTGCAAACACCTCTACAAGGCGTGGAATTTTACTTAAACCTACTACTTTTTTATTAGGGATATAGGCTACATGAGCACGCCCAAAAAAAGGTAAAAGATGATGTTCGCAAAGACTATAAAATTCTATATCACGCACTAAAACCATTTCATTATTAGAGCTTTCAAATAAAGCGTCATTTAAAATTTCTTTGACATTTTGCGTATAACCACTAGTAAGAAATTCATAAGCTTTAAAAACACGATTTGGTGTTTTAATCAGTCCTTCACGATTTGGATTTTCTCCTATAATTTCAAGCATAGTTTTAACACAATCTTCAAATTTTTTTTGCAAATTTTTCTCCAAAAATATTTTTATATTTTAATAATAATGTAATATTGCAATTTTATCATAAATTACTTTAAAATTTTATGCAAGCAATAAGGAAAAATTTGCTATCATTGAAAGCAAATTTTATTTTATAAGGAAAAAAACTATGGAAGTAAAGGCAAAGCAACTAGATTCTGTTAATGCGACTGCTAGTGTAAAAATTCCTTCAGGAATGATCAAAAGTGAAGTAGAAAATTTAGCAAAAAAAGCTTCTAAAAGTGTAAAAATGGATGGGTTTAGACCAGGAAAAGTTCCTGTAAGTGCTGTACTTAAAAGATATGAAAGAGAACTCACTCAAGACGCGGAACAAAATCTTTTTAAATCTGCTGTAAATAGTGCTTTACAAGAACTTAAAAAAGAAAGTAAAGAGCTTGTAGGTGAGCCATATTTTGAAAAATTTGATCGTAAAGATGGAGAAATTATTGCTGAGTTAATACTTTCTTTTAAACCTGAAATCAAACTTGAGGGTTATGAAAAGCTCATTCCTGAATACCAAACTCCAAAAGTAGGTAAAAAAGAAATTGATGAGAAAAAAGATGAACTTTTAAAGCGTTTTGCTACTCCTGAAGCTATAAAAACAAAAAGAGCTTTAAAAGAAGGTGATTTTGCAAAATTTGATTTTGAAGGTTTTGTAGATGATAAAGCTTTTGAAGGTGGTAAATCTGAAAATTATGTTTTAGAAATTGGTTCTAAGCAATTTATTCCAGGTTTTGAAGATGGTATGGTAGGAATGAAAATAGGTGAAGAAAAAGATATCAAAGTAACTTTCCCTAAAGAATACGGTGCAGCGCATTTAGCGGGTAAAGATGCCGTATTTAAAGTAAAACTACATGAAATTCAAGAGCTTAAAATTCCAGAACTTGATGAAGAAATGCTTAAAAAACTTTTACCAGGAGAAGAAAAAGCTAGTGTTGAAGTTTTAGATGAAAAATTAAAAGAGCAAATCAAAAATGAAAAGCTTTTTAAACTTGTAAATGACGAATTAAAAGGTAAATTTGCAGATGCTTTGATTGAAAAATATAATTTTGATTTACCTAAAGGCATAGTAGAACAAGAAACTGATATGCAAATGCGTGCAGCTTTTAATACTTTTAGTGAAAAAGAAATCGAAGAGCTTAAAGCAAGTAAAGAAAAATACCAAGAAAAACGTGATTCTTTTAAAGAAGAAGCGCAAAAAAGTGTAAAACTTACTTTTATTATTGATGAGCTTGCAAAATTACGTAAGATTGAGGTAAATGATCAAGAATTGATTCAAGCGATTTATTTTGAAGCATATCGCTATGGTATGAATCCAAAAGAGCATTTAGAAAACTATAAAAAACAAGGAGCTTTACCTGCTGTGAAAATGGCTTTGATTGAAGAAAAACTTTTTAATGATATTTTTATGCCAAAAACAGAAAAATCGGAAAAAGCGAGCAAAAAAGAGAAAGAAGATAAATAATGTTTATTCCTTATGTTATTGAAAAATCCAGTCGTGGTGAAAGAAGTTATGACATTTATTCACGCCTTTTAAAAGATAGAATTATTATGCTAAGTGGCGAAATTCATGATGAACTTGCTGCTTCTATCGTAGCACAACTTCTTTTTTTAGAAGCTGAAGATCCTACAAAAGATATTTATCTTTATATTAATTCTCCAGGCGGTGTCATTACAAGTGGTTTTAGTATTTATGATACTATGAACTATATCAAACCTGATGTTTGTACGATTTGCATAGGACAAGCTGCTTCTATGGGAGCATTTTTGCTTAGTTGTGGCGCAGAAGGAAAGCGTTTTGCTTTGCCTAATTCACGCATTATGATTCATCAACCTTTAGGTGGAGCTAGAGGTCAAGCCACAGATATTGAAATTCAAGCTAAAGAAATTTTAAGACTTAAAACTATACTTAATGATATTTTGGCAAAAAATACTAAGCAAAAAGTTACAAAAATAGCAAAAGATACAGAAAGAGATTTTTTCATGTCAGCACAAGAAGCTAAAGAATATGGACTGATTGATAAGGTTTTGGAAAAAAGTTTTAAATGATTTCTTTGGAGATCATTTAAAACAAAGGTTTTTTAATGGTTAGAAAAATTATCACTTATCCTAATCCTAGACTTTTTTTAAACTCTGAAATTGTAAATAAATTTGATACAGAACTTCACACCTTGCTTGATGATATGTATGAAACTATGATAGCAAGTAATGGAGTAGGTTTAGCAGCTATTCAAGTGGATATTCCTTTGCGTGCTTTACTTGTGAATATTTTTGATGAAAATGATGAACAAAAAAAAGAAGATTTGCTAGAGATTATTAATCCTGAAATTATTCCTTTAGATGAAGAAATGATCACTTGCACAGAAGGGTGTTTGAGTGTGCCAGATTTTTTCGAAGAAGTAAAACGCTATAATCATATCTTACTTAAATATCAAGATCGCTTTGGAGAATTTAAAGAACTTGAAGCAAAAGGTTTTTTAGCTGTGGCCATTCAACACGAAAATGATCATTTAAATGGACATTTATTTATAGAAAAAATTTCTTTTGCTAAGCGTCAAAAATTCGATAAAGAATTTAAGAAAAAGAAGAAAAATCATAAAAAAGAGAAATGAAAAAACTAAAGTGCATAAGCTTTCATGAAGGCTTAGACATTATAGAGGTAGAATCCACTTTTACAAGAGGTTTGCCAAATTTAAGCATAGTAGGACTTGCAAGTGTAGCGATTAAGGAAAGTGTCGAACGCATCAAAGCCACGCTTTTAAGTTGTGATTTTGCTTTTCCTGCTAAAAAAATTACTATCAATCTTAGTCCTTCAGGCATCCCAAAAAAGGGATCGCATTTTGATTTGGCTATCGCTTTATTAATCCTTTTGCAAAATGAAGAATTAGATGACTTTTTTGTAGTAGGAGAATTAGGACTTGATGGAAGTATTAAAAGCACAAATGAGCTTTTTTCTTTGCTTTTGTTTCTTTCTGCTAAAATTAAAAAAGCTAAAATCGTTGTTCCAAAAAGTATAGCACAAAAAGCTTCCATGATACCAAATTTGGAGGTTTATGGACTTGAAAATTTAAATGAAGCAATAGAGTTTTTTAAAGAAAAAAATTATGAAAATTTTCGTTTTTCTCACAATCATCCTTTATTCGCAAGTCCTTTACAAATAGAAAATGAAATTTTTTTACAAAATATGGATTTTAAACTTGATTTTAAAGATATCAAAGGGCAGGAAAAAGCTAAAAGAGCTTGTATAATAGCTGCTTTAGGTATGCATAATATCTTATTTGAAGGAAGTCCAGGAAGTGGTAAAAGTATGTGTGCTAAACGCCTTGTTTATATCATGCCTCCTCAAAGTTTAAGTGAAATTTTAATGCAAAATGCTTATATGTCTTTAGATTCAAAAGATTGTGAATTTACTAAAATTCGTGCTTTTCGTCATCCTCATCATACTTCTACAAGAGCAAGTATTTTTGGCGGAGGAACAAAAAATGCTAGAATTGGAGAAGTCGCACTTGCAAATGGTGGAGTATTGTTTTTTGATGAATTTCCACATTTTAACAAGCAAATCATAGAGAGTTTAAGAGAACCTTTAGAGGATTATAAAATTCATATTTCAAGAGTAAATTCTAAAATCACTTATGAAACAAAATTTAGCTTTATAGCCGCTCAAAATCCTTGTCCTTGCGGAAATTTATTTTCTAAAAATCTTTCTTGTGTTTGTAGTGAAAATGAGATTAAAAAATACAAAAATCACATTTCAGCTCCTATTATTGATAGGATTGATCTTTATGTAGCTATGGATGAGATTAGTAAGGATGATAAAACGAGTATAAGTTCTAAAGAAATGAGTGAAAAAATTTTACAAGCTTTTATTTTTGGTAAAAAACGAGGGCAAAAAGAATTTAATGGGAAGTTAAAAGATGAAGATTTGAGTCGTTTTTGTGTATTGGAAAAAGATGCTAAAGATACGCTAGATTTAGCAATTTCACGTTATAATCTTTCTTTGAGATCGCTTAATAAAATTTTAAAAGTTTCAAGAAGTATAGCGGATTTAGAACAAAGTCTTAATATTAACAAAACCCATATTTTAGAAGCTTTAAGCTTTAGAGCAAGGAATTAAAATGGAAAATAAAAGTATAGCTATCTTTATAGATGCAGAAAATATCCCTGCAAAATACGCTAAAAGTATTTTTGATATCGCTTCAGATTATGGAGAGGTTATCATTAAACGCATTTATGGGGATTGGACTCAAAAAAATATACAAGGTTGGAGAGAGCAAATTGCTGAATATTCTTTAATCGCTATGCAACAATTTAATTTTGCAGCCAACAAAAACTCAAGCGATATGTATTTAATCACTGAAATCATGTCCATATTTTATGAAAAAAATATAGATATTTTTGTTATTGTTTCAAGCGATAGCGATTATACTTCACTCATTCAAAAATTAAGAGAAAATAAAAAACAGGTTGTAGGAATGGGGCTTGAAAAATCTATAAAATCCTATGTAAATGCCTTTAGTGAATTTTTTTATTTAGATAAAGATGAGAGTAAAAAAGAAGATATTTTAAGTAAGGATTATTTAAGAGCTTTAATCAATATCACCGAACAGCTCATCGATGAAAAGGGGCGTGCCGAATACGCACAAATCCGCACTAATATGAACCGCAAATACTCGGATTTTCATCCGCAAAATTATGGTTTTAAGAATTTTCGTGCTTTGATCCAGAAATTTTTACCTAAAATGAAAAAATTTGAAGAAGAAAGAGAAAAAAATATATATTTTTTGGTGAAAAAAGATTATGAAAGCTATTATTGATAATATAAATATTTTAGAACAAAATGCTATAAATAAAGGCTTAGATGATCTTATTTTAATGGAAAATGCGGGATTAAATTTAGCCAAACTAATTAAAAAAGAAGCTAAAAAAATCTGCATTCAACGCAAGATTAAAAAAGTAAAAATACTTTTTTTATTAGGCGGGGGTAACAACGCTTCAGATGGCTTGGTGGCTTTAAGAAATTTAAAACACGCTAAAGCTTATAAAATAGGATTTAAAGAAAATACGCTTTTTAAAAAACAAGAGCAAATTTTACAAAATTATGCTTTTAAATTTTGTAAAAAAGAACCCAATTTTAAAAAATTTCATATTATTATTGATTGTATTTTAGGCACAGGCTTAAATCGTTGTTTAGATGAAAAAACAAGTTTAATAATTCAAAAAGTTAATCAAAGCAAGGCTTTAAAAATAGCTTGCGATATGCCTACAAATTTGGGATTTTATCCTTGTTTTAAAGCTGATATTACACTTTGCATGGGAGCTTTAAAGGAAATTTTACTTGAAGATTTTGCTAAGGAATTTGTAGGAAGGATTAAAATAGCCAATTTAGGCATTAGCTCTAAGAAATTTTACCCTAATTCTCAAGCTTTTTTGCTTGAAAAAAAAGATTTAAAAACTATAGATAGAAAAATCAACGCTAATAAAGGAAATTTTGGCCATATTTATATAGTTGCCAATGCAAGCGCTGGAACTTTAGCAGGACTTGGAGCCTTAAATTTTGGAGCAGGTCTTGTTTCTTTAGTAGCACAAAAAAGCTTCTCACCTCTTTTGATGTTAAAAGAAAAAATTGAAAATAATGCAAGTGCTATTGCTTTAGGTATGGGGCTTGAAAATTTGGATTTTCTAAAAGATGAAATTTTGCAAAACACTCCTTTGATCTTGGATGCAAACTGCTTTTTAAGTGAAGCTTTGCTTTGGTATTTAAACAGAAAAGATGTTGTTATAACCCCTCATCCAAAAGAATTTATAAAACTTTATAAAATGTGCTTTGATGAGGATTTAGATATAGAAGCATTGCAAAAAAATCGCTTTTTCTATGCTAGAAAATTTTCGCAAAATTATGATTGTGTTCTTGTTTTAAAAGGAGCAAATCCTATTATTGTGCAAAAAGAAAAATTATTTGTTGTAAATTTGGGAAATCAAGCCTTAGCTAAAGGTGGGAGTGGAGATGTTTTAAGTGGAATGATTGCTACGCATTTAGGTTTTGGTTTTAGTGCTTTAGAAGCAGCAAAAAATGCTACTTTAGCTCATGGGCTTGTTGCAAAAAAATATAAATTTAATAAAAATAGCTTTGATGCTTTAAAACTTATCAAAGGATTAAAATGCTTGTAAAATTAGCTATACTTTTTAGTGGAAATGGAAGTAATTTAGAAAATATTTTAGAAAAACTTCATAAAAAAACCATAGGGGAAAATACCTATGAAGTAGTACTTTGCCTTTGCAATAAAAAAGATGCTTTTGGTATACAAAGGGCAAAAAAATTTGGTCTTGATACTATCATTGTTGATCATAAGGCTTATAATACTCGTGAAGAATTTGATACGATTTTAGTACAAAAAATCAAAGAAAGTGGAGCAAATCTTACTGTATTAGCAGGTTTTATGAGAATTTTAAGTCCTGTTTTTACAAAAAATATTAAGGCAATTAACCTTCATCCTTCTTTATTGCCACTTTTTAAAGGAGCACATGCGATTAAAGAAAGCTATGAAAGTGATATGAAAGTAGCTGGCGTGAGTGTGCATTGGGTCAATGAAGAACTTGATGGTGGGATGATTATAGCTCAAAAAGCTTTTGAAAAAAGAAATTTGAGTTTTGAAGAATTTGAAGAAAAAATTCATAGCCTAGAACATGAAATTTTACCCTTAAGTGTGATTGAAATTTTTTCTTAAAGAATTAAAGGTATTTGCTTTAAAACTATAAAATATCGCTTTAAAAAAATTTTAAAATTTTCAAGGAAATTTATGTTTGAATGGATATTTAGTATTGATGCTTGGATTACTTTAGCTACTTTAAGTGCTCTTGAAATTGTACTAGGGATAGATAATATCATTTTTTTAGCTATTTTAGTAAGTAAACTACCCCCTGAACATCGTGATAAAGGACGTATCTTAGGTTTAGCTTTTGCAATGATTACAAGAATTTTACTTCTTTTGTCTCTTTTTTGGGTGATGAAACTTGTAACACCTTTGTTTAGCGTATTGGGCAATGAAATTTCAGGTAGAGATCTAGTTCTTTTACTAGGTGGGCTTTTCTTGATTGTAAAGTCTATTAAAGAAATTAAAGTGCAAATTTCTCATCAAGAAGAAAGTCAAAGTCATTTTAAAGCAAGCAATAAACTTTGGATAGTTGTAGCTGAAATTGCTGTGATTGACATAGTATTTTCGCTTGATAGTGTGATTACCGCAGTAGGAATTGCTCAAGATGTAACCATCATGATTATCGCTGTTATTATCGCAGTAGCTGTGATGCTTTTTGCTTCTAAACCTATAGCAGATTTTGTTGAAAAATATCCAAGCATTAAAATTTTAGCCTTAGCTTTTTTGGTGTTAATAGGCGTAGTTTTAGTTGCTGAAAGTTTTGATATTCATATTGATAAGGCATATATTTATACTGCTATGGCTTTTGCTTTAGTGGTGCAAATTTTAAATATTTTAGATCAAAGAAAGGAAAAAAATGGCTAAAGACGCTAATGGAACAGAACTTAACGCAGGTGATAGCGTGAGTGTAATAAAAGATCTTAAGGTTAAAGGTGCAAGTACAACTTTAAAACGTGGAACTACTATAAAAAATATTAAGCTCACTTCTAAAGAAGGTGAAATTGAGGCTAGAGTAGATAAATTTGGCGTTATTGTTTTAAAAACTGAATTTTTAAAGAAAATCTAGGCAAAGAATGTGCGAATCTTACTTGTTTTAAGAGGGAATTATTACGCAGGACAAGAAGAATTTATCAAAAATAATAAACTTCAAAATTATACACTTGATTTAAATGCTTTGCGTCTTTTATCAGGAAGCGTTAAAAATATAGTCAGTGAATATAAAATTTTAAATGTTAAAAATGATGAAGATTTGAGTAAAATTTTACTCAAACTTCTAGAAATGCGTATGCAAAAAGGTGAGTTTTGCATCATAAACGCTTACAATGAAACATTAAAAATTTATAAAGACTTAGCTAAACAACATCGCTATAAAATGTATGTTATTGTTTTTGATAGCTCTTTAAAACAATGTCAAGAAAAAAATCTTTTAGAAGCTAAAAAAAATGGATATATCATCCCTTATGCTCTTTTGGAAAAAACTCAAGATTTGCTCAAAAAAAATCTAAAAAAATACCCAATTTTAGACTCAAGTGACTGGAAAAAATGTCTTTACCAAATGCCAAATTTAAGCAAATACAAAAAAATTCATCATATAGGAGATTTACAAGGTTGCTATAGTGTTTTAAAAGAATACATTAAAACAATCAAAGAAGATGAATTTTATATATTTTTAGGAGATTATATCAACAGAGGTATAGAAAATGGCAAAGTAATAAAATTTCTTTTAAAAATTTGCGAAAAAGAAAATGTATGCTTATTAGAAGGAAATCACGAAAGACATCTTATAAAATGGGCTAATGGAGAATTGTCAAATTCCAAAGAATTTAATGAAAATACTTTAAAGGATTTTAGAAAAGAAAAACTTACTCCAAGAGATGCTAGAAAACTCTATCCTCATCTAAAAGAATGTTTATACTACAAATTCCAAAATAAATTCATATTTTGTTCACATGGAGGAGTAAATTTTATACCCTCCAAACCTGAAAAAATAAGTTTTATACCAAGCCATGATTTTATTTATGGTGTAGGTGGATATGAAGACAGTCAAAAAGTAGCAAATCAATTTTGCAATTTCACCTCGGACAATCTTTATCAAATCTTTGGACACAGAAATAAAGAAAAACTTCCTATGAAAATAGCCAAAAGAGTATTTTTATGCGAGGGTAAAATAGATGATGGTGGATATTTACGCGTAGTTACACTAGATAAAAAAGGTTTTGAGTGTATTGAAATTAAAAATCAAATTTACAAAAAGAAATAAGCCTAAAGAGGCTTATTCTTCATCTTTATTTGTTTTTTTAACTACCTTAACACGCTCTATAGAATTCCCATCCATTTTTTTAACTTCATAGTAACAAAGTTCATCTTCAATGCGATCTCCTACTATAGGCAAGCGTCCTAAAAGATTAAATACATATCCACCTATAGTAACCTGTTCTAAATCCTCATCATAGTTTATTACAAGCATTTCTTCAACAGTTTCTATATCGCATCGTCCTTGAAATTCATAAATATTTTCAGCAAGTTTTTTATAGCTGTCTTCTTCATGCTCGCTTTTAATTTCGCCAATAATTTCTTCCATGATATCTTCCATGGTTAAAATTCCAGCAGTTCCACCATACTCATCAACTACTAATGCAGTATGAGAGCGTTCTTTATTCATCATTACAAGTACTTTTGAAATGCTGATATTTTCAGGAACCAAAATCAAAGGTTTAACAAAAGTATCTAAATTTTGACTTTTATGGCTTAATTCATTTTGTATTATATCTCGTATGTGTATCATCCCTAAAATAGTATCTTTAGAACCGTCAATATAAGGAAAGCGAGTATGTTTATGTTCACAAATGATTTGCATATTTTCTTCGTAACTTTTTTGTTTATTTAGACAAATCATATCTTTTCTAGGAGTCATAATCTCTTTAGCAACAGTATCTGAAAAATCAACAGCATTGCGTATGATCTCTGTTTCAAATTCATCTAAAACTCCACCTTTTTGACTCTCACTTGCTATGATTTTAATTTCTTCTTCGCTATGAGTTAGTTCGCTTTCTTTAGCAGGTTTTATTCCAAAAAGTTTCAAACTTATAGCTGCTAAAAAATCGAAAATTTTAATACAAGGCAAAAAGAGTATCCAAAACCAATGAAGCGGTCTAGCTATAAATAAAACCGCTTTATCCGCAACTGCAATAGCTATACTTTTTGGCACAAGTTCTCCTAAAACCACATGTAAAAGAGTAATAATACTAAAAGCAATAATAAAAGCTATAGTATGGATAATAACAGTGCTAAAACCAAGATTAATAAGCGGAATTTCTAGCATTTTTGCAATAGCGGGTTCACCTATCCAACCAAGAGCTAGAGAACTTAAAGTGATTCCTAATTGACAAGCACTAAGATAAGTATCAAGTCTTGAAGTAACCTCCAAAGCTTTCTTAGCACCAGCTTTTTTTTCTTTTACCATCTCTTCAAGCTTGGAACGACGTACTTTAACAATACTAAATTCAGACAAAACAAAAAAACCATTTAAAAACACTAGAGCAAGTGCAACAACAACCATAAGTATAGAATATCCTGCATCAAAAGATGCTGTAGAAGTTTGGTTTAAATCCAAAACCTGACTGGGGTCCAATGAAGCTCCTTAAGAAATAAAATATTATTAAACCTTATTATACACAATTAAAAGTAAATTTAATATTTGAATTTTTTCTTGTATCTTATTAAGATAAAAGCTAAGACTTATAAGAAATATTTTTCTCAAATTCTTTTAAACGCTTATATATGCTTCTAAGTTGAGTGATAGTTGTCCAGTTTGTGATAAAAACACTAAAAGAGCTTCGTACTTGATCAAAAGCATTGTTAATCTGCATTACAATACCAAGTCCTATAGCTCCAGCAAAAAGCCCTGGTGCCATGATTAAAAATGGCACTATAACTATCATTTGCTCAAATAAAATGAGCCAAATATTAAAATATCCATAATGTAAAAAAAGTCTTTTATAGTTAAATTTAAGTCCTGTAAAAAGCTCTATCATAGTCTCATTTTTAGCGTATTCTTTGCGATTATCCTCAGCATAAACAAGCTCTTTTCTAAAAGCTGCTTCAGCTTTTTGATTATTGTATTCAAGTCCAGGAAGCTTAATACCTACAAACCATGACACAACCAAGCCTCCTAAAGAAATCAAAAGTGCAATATAAACAAGCAAACCATCAATGTTTTTTAAAAAATAAAAAGAAGAATTTTCACTTAAATTTGCAAATAAAGCTTTACTCACAACATCACTTAAACTCCATAAAATCGGAATAAATGCTACAAGGGTCATCAAAGCTTTTATAAAACTAAGTCCTAAACTCTCTACGATTTTAGAAAAATTATAAGTATCTTCTTGAATTCTTTGTGAACTTCCTTCTATATTATCATCTTTATTTTTCCAAAATTTTAAATAAGAAAAAGTCATAGCCTCACGCCACTTAAAAGCATATACACTAGCAAAATAAATATTAATCGTAGCGATTAAAACATAAGGAATAGCAATAGCTAAAAAAACTAAAATCAAAGCATAAAAATCATTTGCTGAATAATTCGGCTTTTCAATCATAGCCCTAGAGTTGAAAAAATATTCTAATAAATTTTGATAATAATACAATGCGCCTTTATTGATAAAATTAGCTTTTTGGAAATTTTGCTCAGCTCTTTGATTAGCCTCTTGGATTAAAGTGGCATTATTTTCGAAATTAGTTTCTATTTTTTGCGTAGAATTAGAATCCAAAAGTTCTATTTTTGGCTTTTGTAAAACATTGTAAAAATCACTATACCATGAATTTATAGCAACATTAAGACTTGTTTGAATAAAAAGAAAAAATAAGAGTAAAAAAAGTCCTAAATAAGCCCATAAAGCCCATTTTTTACTTGCAAAAAATGAAGAAAACATGCTACCACCTTTTAAAAGAAAAATTTTAATCAACTTTATTTAATCAAGAGTTTATTAAAAATCATAAATTTATCAACACATGTGTCAAAAATAAACTTCTTTATTCTTTAAAGAAATATAAAAATATAAAGATTACGTCATATTTACTTTTTAATATTAATATTTCTTATCAAAATATCTAAAAAGGAATTAATGCCTATGAAAAAAATAATTTTATTTTTACTATGCTTTGGCTTTGCTTTTGCTTGCTCTGAACATTCTCATACTGATTTTAAAGATCTTAATAAAACCGAGTATAATTCTCAATAAAGGATAAAATATGAAAAAAATCTTCTTTATGTTTTTAACAGCTGTTTCATTTTTAGGTGCTAGTGAGCTTAATATTTACTCAGCAAGACATTATGATGCTGATTTTGAAATCATAAAAAAATTCGAAGAAAAAACAGGCATTAAGGTCAATCATACTCAAGCTAAAGCTTCAGAACTTATTAAAAGGCTTTCTCTTGAAGGAAATAACTCTCCTGCTGATATTTTCATCACAGCTGATATTTCAAATCTTACAGAAGCTAAAAATTTAGGACTTTTATCCCCTGTTTCATCAAAATATTTAGAAGAATTTATACCTGCTCATTTAAGAGATAAGGATAAAGAATGGTTTGCGATTACAAAAAGAGCAAGAATTATTGCTTACAATAAAAACGCAAATATCGACATTAGCAAAATGAAAAATTATGAAGATTTAGCAAAAGCTGAATTTAAAGGAGAAATTGTCATGAGAAGTGCTACAGCTCCTTATAGCAAAACTCTTTTAGCATCTATTATAGCTAATGATGGAAGTAAAGAGGCTAAAGCATGGGCTAAAGGTGTACTTGAGAATCTTGCGACAAACCCAAAGGGTGGGGATAGAGATCAAGCTAGACAAGTATTTGCAGGCGAAGCTAAATTTGCAGTTATGAATACTTATTATATAGGGCTTTTAAAGAATTCTAAAAATCTAAAAGATGTAGAAGTGGGGAATTCTTTGGGTATTATTTTTCCTAATCAAGACAATAGAGGAACGCATATTAACATTAGCGGTATTGCTATGACAAAATCAAGTAAAAATCAAGATGCGGCTAAAAAATTTATGGAATTTATGTTAAGTCCTGAAATTCAAAAAATTCTTACTGATAGTAATTATGAATTTCCTATAAGAAATGATGTAGAATTAAGCCAAACGGTAAAAGATTTTGGAACTTTCAAAGAAGATCAAATCCCTGTGAGTAAGATAGCAGAAAATATTAAAGAAGCGGTTAAAATTTACGATGAAGTCGGTTTTAGATAATGTATAAAACCTTAAAATACTATAAACTCGGGGCAATTTTACTTGCCCTTTTTCTTGCTTTACCTATTTTTGGTATTTTTGCTGAACTTTTTTATATTTTATTTCAAAATTTTAATACAAGTGATTTAACCCAATTTTCATCTATTAAAGAAAATTTGAGTCATTTTTTTGATTATTTATTTTTAAAATTCATCAAAGATACTTTTATAATTAGTATGGGAGTATTGTGTTTAAGCTTGATTTTGGGTGTGAGTTCTGCTTATTTGATTGCAAATTATGATTTTTATTTCTGTAAAATTTTAGAAAAATTACTCATTTTACCCTTAGCCATACCTGCTTATATTTTAGCCTTTGTTTATGTGGGAATTATGGATTTTCAAGGATTTTTTCACGAAAATTTTGGCTTTAGGATAGATTTTTTCAATCATTATGGTGTTATTTTTGTTTTGGCTATTTCTTTATATCCTTATATTTATTTATTTGCTAAAACAGCTTTTAAAAGTGAAGCTAAAGAGGCTTATGAAGTAGCTAAAATCATGAAATATTCTGAATTTAGAATTTTTACACGCGTGGCACTTTTGAGTGCAAGACCTGCCATTTTTTCTGGAGCTTTATTGGTTTTAATGGAAACTTTGAGTGATTATGGTGCAAGTGCTTATTTGGGAGTGGATACTTTTTCGGCTGGAATTTTTAAACTCTGGTATGATTTGAATGATTCTTATTCTTCTAGTGTTTTATCGGGTATTTTAATGCTTTTTGTATTTTTGATTATGTATGTGGATTATTATTATAAAAATAAACATCATTATAGTTTTAATCAAAATTTAGCTCTTTTTATCAAAAAAAGAAAATTAAATCCTATTAAACAAATTCTATCCTGTATTTATTGTTTTATGATTGCTTTTGTAGGTTTTATTTTACCTTTTATTTGGCTAGTTTATTGGGGGTTAAAAGATCATAAGCTTTTTGAATCGCAATTTTATATTATCAGTTTTCAAACTATAATCTTAGCTTTAATCACTGCTTTAATTACCACTTTTTTAGCTTATTTTTTGATGTTTAGCTCTAGGATAGTTAAAAATCATTTTTTTAATTTATTTATTTTAAAAATAAGTTCTTTGGGTTATTCTATACCTGCTGCTGCTTTAGGGATTAGCATTATAGTGCTTTTTGTATTTTTGGATAAATTTTTTCACATGAGTTTATTGGGAAATTCTTTACTTGTTCTTGTTTTTGCTTATATAATTCGTTTTTTAGCGAGTGCAATTTATTCTTTAGAGGGAGGATATAATAAAATTCATCTAAATATTGATGAAGCAAGTTTAAATTTAAGAACGAGTTATTTTATTTTATTTTTTAAAATTCACGCACCTTTAATGAAACATTTTTTATTTTTGGCTTTTATTATTGTTTTTATTGATACGATTAAAGAACTTCCTTTAAGTAGAATTTTAGCGCCTTTTGGCTTTGAAACTTTAAGTGTTAAAGCTTTCTGGTTTGCAAGTGATGAAAGAATTTATGATGCAGCTTTGCCTTCCTTGTTTATCGTTTTTCTTTCTTTAATGGTTGTTGTTTGGATGGATAAAATCACAAGGAAAGATGATGTTAGAAATTAAAAATTTATCTAAAAATTTTGGAAAAATACAAGCTTTAGAAAATATCAATCTTCATGTCAAAGAAGGAGAATTTTTAAGCATTTTAGGAGGTAGTGGAAGCGGAAAAAGCACGCTTTTAAGGATTATTGCTAAGCTTGAACAAGCTAGTTCTTATGATTTGTTTTCTTGCAAAGGTGAAGTGGCTTTGATGTTTCAAAATTATGCTTTATTTCCTCATTTAAATGTTGAGAAAAACATACTTTTTGCACTTTATGATAAAAAAGATAAAAATCAAATTTTAAATCATTTGCTTAAAACTTTTGAAATTGAAGATTTACGATATAAAAAAATCGATGAAATTTCAGGAGGGCAAGCGCAAAGAGTGGCTTTTGCTAGAGCTATAGCAAGAGGATGTAAGCTTTTGCTCTTAGATGAACCTTTTTCTAATTTGGATCAAAATTTAAAACAGGATTTAAGAAGAGAATTGAAAAAAATGATAGAAAATCAAGGCATTACGGCTATTATGGTAACTCATGATATTGAAGATGCTTATTGCATGTCCGATCAAATCGCTTTTTTAGAAAAAGGAAAAATTTTAACTCATGCAAATCCTAAAGAGCTTTATTTTAAGCCTGATTTTAAAAGTGCTCAAATTTTACCTGATTTAAATATCATAGAAGAAAAACTTGATTTAGAAGATGAATTTTTTGCTTGGATAGCTTCAAAAAATTATATTTTTGGTTATGCAGAGCTTAAAATAGGTAATCGCTTTGAGGCTAAAATTTTACAAAAAGAATTTTTAGGGGCTTTTTATAGAATTAAGTTAAGATATAAAAATATAGAATTTTTTATGTTATTAAGCTCAAATTATAACTTAGAAGAAAAAATAAATTTTGATATTATCAATTTTTAGCTAAAATTTCTAAAAATCTTTTAAGGACAAATTTCATGAAAAATCTTTTAATCATAGGCGCAGGCGGGGTAAGTCGTGTGGCTACTGTAAAATGTGCAATGAATTCTGATACTTTTTGCAAAATCACTTTAGCTAGTAGAACAAAAAGCAAATGTGATGAAATCGCTGCTTTTATCAAAGAGCGTTTAGGGGTTCAAATTGAAACGGCACAAATTGATGCTGATGATAGCAATGCAGTTGTAGAACTCATCAAGAAAACAGGGGCTCAAATTTTACTCAATGTTGCTTTGCCTTATCAAGATTTGAGTTTAATGGATGCTTGTATAAAAGCAGGGATTAATTATGTAGATACAGCAAATTATGAACATCCTGATTTAGCTAAATTTGAATATAAAGAGCAATGGGCGAGAAATGATGAGTTTAAACAAGCAGAAATTTTAGGACTTTTAGGAAGTGGATTTGATCCTGGTGTAACTAATGTTTTTTGTGCCTATGCACAGCAAAATTTATTTGATGAAATTTCTTATATAGATATTTTAGATTGCAATGCAGGTGATCATGGCTATGCTTTTGCGACGAATTTTAACCCTGAAATCAATCTGCGTGAGGTTTCTGCTAAAGGGCGTTATTGGGAAAATGGCAAGTGGATAGAAACAGAGCCGATGGAAATAAAAATACAGTGGGATTATCCAGAAGTAGGTGTGAAAGATAGCTATTTGCTTTATCATGAAGAACTTGAAAGCTTGGTAAAAAATATCAAAGGTTTAAAAAGAATACGCTTTTTTATGACCTTTGGACAAAGTTATTTAACTCACATGAAATGTCTTGAAAATGTTGGAATGCTAGGGATTAAACCTGTGATACACCAAGGAAAAGAAATCATTCCTATAGAATTTTTAAAAACCTTGCTTCCTGATCCTGCAAGTTTAGGACCACGCACTAAAGGTTATACCAATATAGGTTGTGTGATTCGTGGTAAAAAAGATGGAAAAGACAAGCAAGTTTATATTTATAATGTTTGCAATCATGAAGAATGTTATAAAGAAACTGGTGCACAAGCTGTGAGCTATACTACAGGTGTTCCTGCTATGATAGGTACGAAATTAATCGCTAAAGGGATTTGGCAAGGAAAAGGCGTGTTTAATATGGAAGAATTTGACGCTAAGCCTTTTATGGAAGAGCTGAATTCTCAAGGACTTCCTTGGAAGATTATCGAAATGACTCCAAGCTTAGGAGAGTAAGTGCTAGAGCACTTACTTTTGTCCTATATAAATAAAGTGCTCCACACTGCCTTCAAAATTATACAGATTAATTAATTCATAATCTCCCCAAAATAAAGGTTTAAAAGGTTTAAAATCTTCTTTTAATTCTTCTATGTCTTTAGTAAAGCGTATATATGAAGAACCGCTCAATCTACCACTTGGACATCCTTTTACTTCACGTAAGCCATTTATCCATAAGTTCTCCTCTTTCATACATACTATAGCCTTTATCACTCATCATAGTTGCAAATATAATAGCTCCTTCATTGCATAGTTCATAAAATTCTTGCACAGCTTCTTTAAAAGCTTGTTTTGTAAGATAATATAAGCTTTGATTTGCAAATATAAAATCCATTTTTGTATTGAAGAGTTTTTTAAAGCTAGAATTAGGAGATATGATGTGAAAATTTTTAGAATCTAAGCAAGGATCTTTTTCCCAAACTTTTTTTAAACTAGGAACTATATCAATGCCATAAGGCTCTATACCCCCCCCCGGTTATATTTTTAAAATACTTAGAATGCACTCCATTTCCGCAACCAAAATCAAGTAGTTTTCCACTTGTTTTGCTTAGTTTGTATTTTAAGATTCTCTCGTAAAATCTTATAACATGACCATCAGGATATTGGAGTCCATAACCTTCTTTGTCATATTTTTGAGTATATGCAGATAAAGAATTATCCATTTTTGCTCCTTTTTGTATAGAAATTTGACATTAAGCCAAAATTCATTCTAACACAAAAAGGATTAAAATTATTTTATAGGGTGAAGTTCATTTGCATAAAAGCTAACTGATCCCATGCCTTCTTTTAAAGCCCATTCATAAGCTTTTGCAACAAATTCCCAATTAATATGAGCATAGAATTTCTCTAAATAAGCAGGACGTGCATTACGATGATCTACATAATAAGCATGCTCCCAAACATCTACAACAAGTAAAGGAACTTTATCTTCAGTAATTGGTGTAGCTGCGTTTGAAGTACCTACAAATTCTAGTTTTTGATTTTTAGTATTATAAACTAACCAAAACCATCCTGAACCAAAAACTCCTGTAGCACCTTTGATAAATTCAGCTTTGAAATTTTCCAAAGATCCAAATTCTTTTTCTAGTGCCGCTTGTAAATTAGCATCTATACTTTGGCATGAACCGCCACAGCCACAGCCTGTACTTGGCTTAATGCAATCAAAATAAAAATCATGATTATAAACTTGAGCTGCGTTATTAAATACGCCCCCATTTGAAGTTTTGATAATACTTACAAGATCTTTACCTGCAAATTCAGTATCTTTAATAAGATTATTTAGATTTGTAACATAAGTATTGTGATGTTTTCCATGATGATAGCTAAAAGTTTCAGCACTCAAAAAATCACCAAAAGCATTGGTATCATAAGGTAATTTTCTTAATTCAAACATAATTTCTCCTTTATTTTTAGTTTGATATTGAAAATATTACCATAATAATATTAAAAAGAGTAAAAGTATCTTAAAAGCTTAGTGGGTAAAATTTCTATGTTATTTAACCTAAATAAAATAAGATACATTTATAATATATTTTAATAATAATTTAAATATATATAAAAAATTATATTTTTTTGAAATATTTTTACAAAAAATATCTATTTGTTGATTTTTAATAATTACAATTAATTTGCAACTAAAAATTATTCATAAGGAGGAAAATATGAAAAAAGTTGTACTAATCTCAGCATTACTAGGTGCTTTCGCAGCTAATGTTTTTGCAGCTAATACTCCAAGCGATGTGAATCAAACACATACAAAAGCTCATCATTCAAAAGCTAAAGCTGATAAAAAACATGAAGCTAAAACTCACAAAAAAACAAAAGAGCAAACACCAGCTCAATAATGCCCAGCCTTGATATAAGCCTATAATAGACTTATATCAAAAGCTATTCGTATTCTACAAAATAAATTATTAATATTTATTAAATTTTAATAGAAAAAATGAAAAAATCGTTATTTTAAAAGAAAAATTAAAAAGTGGTGACCCATACGAGACTCGAACTCGTGTTACCGCCGTGAAAGGGCGATGTCCTAACCGCTAGACGAATGGGCCACTTTTAAGGAGTAAAAAATAAAAATGAAATTGAATTATATATATTTATTTCTTAAAATTTAATTAAATATATCAAAATTATGTGATTTTTATCTTTGTTTGATTATAATTTCATCTTCAATTTTTTATAAAATTTTAGGATTTATTATGGATTTTTATAGTCTTATTTTTTTATCCTGTGGTTTAGGAATGGATACTTTTGCTGTATCACTATGCAAAGGTTTTAGTGTTAAAAAACTACATTTAAAACATTATCTTATTGTTGGAATTTATTTTGGCGGATTTCAAGCCTTGATGCCAACTATTGGTTATTTTATAGGTATAACTTTTGCATCTTTTATTGCGAGTATTGATCATTGGATAGCTTTTATTTTACTTTCTTTAATAGGATTAAAAATGATCAAAGAGTCATTGGAAAATGAAAATTGCGATAGTAATGCCAATCAATTTGGCTTTAAAACCATGCTAGCTTTAGCAATTGCTACGAGTATCGATGCGCTAGCAGTTGGCGTAAGTTTTGCATTTTTAAATGTAAATTTATTATTAGCTATATTTTTAATAGGTATTATTACCTTCATTTTATGCATCATTGCTCTAAAAATAGGAAATAAATTTGGAATTTATCTTAAAAATAAAGCTGAACTTTTAGGCGGATTGGTTTTAATTATATTAGGAGTAAAAATTCTAATAGAACATTTATTTTTCGATTGAAAATTTCATTCTTAAAGTAGCTAAAGCTTTATCAAATTCCAAGGCTTTACTTTGAAATTTTTTATTAAAAGTTCTTTGTCTTTTGGCAAGTTGTGTAGTATGTATCGTGATTAAATTTTCAAGCTCTTTAAAGGAAATTTCCCCATCTAAATATTCTTTACACTCTTTCAAACCTATAGAATTTAATGCTTTAAGCTTATGATCAAATTTAGAAAAAAGAATTTTTGCTTCATCTAAAAGTCCATTATCAAGCATTTCTTTTGTTCTAGTTTTAATACGTTTTTTTAAAATTTCCTTATCCCACGCAAGCTCATAAATTTCTATATCTTTAAGCACCCCAGTTTTTTGTGTTCTTTTTAAAAATTCACTAGGAATTTCTCTTGTTTGTTCATAAATACCCAGCCATTTTTTTAATCTATAAGTATCATTTTTTTCTATTTTATAGTTTGGATCAATATTTAATAAAAGAGCATAAATTTCATCGTTATTTAAAGAACTCTTTGACTCTAAGGTTTTTTCACTTAAACCATCTATCATAGTTTTTAAATAAAATCCAGTTCCACCTACTATAATTAGAGGTAAATTTCTAGCTAAAGCAAATTCTTTTGCTTTTTGATATTCTCTTATGAATAACTCAACATTAAAATGTTCATTCACACTCAATAAATTTACCCCAAAGTATTTTATACTCGCAAGATCATCTTGTGAAGGCTTGGCACTTGCTATATTAATCTCTTTATAAACACAAAGACTATCAAGACTTAAAACAACAGCATTAAATTCTCTTGCTAAAGTATTGGCTATGTATGTTTTTCCACTCGCGGTTGTTCCTATTAATGCTATTTCAAAAAACATTTTAATATTTATCCTAAAATTTATAAAAATTTTAGTAAAATCATAGCAAAAAATATTTTAAAGTAGAAAAATGAACACATTCTGGATAAAATTTAAAGATATTTTAGAACTTGTAGTATTTAAGCATTCTATTTTTGCTTTGCCTTTTTTATTTTCCTCTATGATTGTAGCATCAAAACTTGCAAATGACACTGCTTGGTTTGGTTTTAAGGCATTGATTTTAGGCATTATTTGTGCGGTAAGTGCAAGAAATTTTGCCATGGCTACAAATCGTTTAATGGATGAAGATATAGATAAGGATAATCCTCGTTGTGCAAATCGCCCTAATGTCAGTGGAAAAATAGGTAGAAAAAGCGTATGGATTTTTATTATTATTAATGCACTTATTTTTATATTATGTTCTTATTTTATTAATACCTTGGCTTTTTATTTGTCTTTTCCTGTGCTTTTTGTATTGGCTATTTATTCAGCTTTTAAACGCTTTAGTTCTTTAGCGCATTTAGTTTTAGGATTTTGTTTAGGACTTGCGCCTATTGCAGGAAGCGTTATAATTATGGGTGAAATTCACATTTATAGCGTTATTTTATGTTTAGGTGTAACTTTTTGGACAGCTGGATTTGATCTGCTTTATTCTTTACAAGATATGGAGTATGATAAAAAAATAGGACTTCACTCTATCCCTGCTAAATTTGGCTCAAAGGCTACTTTATTTATATCAGCTTTTTGCCATATTTTAGCGGTATTATTTTGGCTTCTTTTTGTGTGGGAAGTTTGGGGTGTAGCACTTGGAAAAATAGCACTTACTGGGGTAATTATAAGCGGTATTATTTTAGCCTTGGAACATAAAATTGTTCACAAGAATTTTGCTCATATTGATAGAGCATTTTTTACTCTAAATGGTTATTTAAGTATTATCTTTTTTATTTTTATTTGGATTGATTTATTATGGAATTAACACTTTTTAAAGCAGGATTTGAAGCTCATTTAGAATGTTGTAAAATAGAAAATAACCGTTTTCTTGGAGAATACCTAAAACTTGGAGCAATTTCTCAAATTTTAAAATGGAAAAAACTTGCTTTACGCATTGATTTTGACGAGGGTGAAAAAATTATTTTTGATCTTCTTTTAAGTCTAAAAGAAGATATTTTAAGGCTTGAAAATTCTTTAGATAAAAATAAAGAACTTATACCGCTTAAGCAAAAAGGGGTAGTAGAATCTTTGAATTTTGAATATCTAAATTTTTTGGATACTATTTTAGAAGAAGATAAAGAATATTATTTAAGATTTGATTTAAATAATCAAAAAATAGCTATTTTTATCAAAGCTCAAAGTCAAACATTGGCAAAAATTATCAAAATTAAGCCTGAAGACAAAATGGCTTTTGATGCTTTTGTTGTTGAAATTCAAAGAAATATGATAAGAAATAAGAAAGGCCAAGAATGAGTAATGATGTACTTTATTTAGTTTTTATAATTGTGCTTTTAATTGCAATGCTAGCCTATATGAATATCAAAGAAAGAGAAAATAATGCAAAAATAGCAAAACTTCAAAATGTGATAGAAGATATTACCAAAGAACTTCATTATTTTCGTAAAGAATTAGGGGTTAAAGATGATAGCGAAGAGGATGAAGACTATAAAATCTCTCTTTTAAAAGAAGAAATTATGATTGAACTTGATAAACAAATCAGTTCAAAAATCACTCCTGTTTTAAGAACACTAAAAACTATGGAACATATCATAGAAGATTTTCAAAATGAACAACAAAATCGTCTTTTAAATTTGGAACAAAAAGCACAAAGCATGGCTAAACTTACACCAAATTACGATACAGAAGAACAAAAAATAGAAAATCTTTTCAAAGAAGGAAAAAGCATAGAACAAATCGCTAAAGATTTACGCATTGGCACTGGAAATGTAGAACTTGTCTTAAAATTTAAGAAATTAATAAAATAGAATGGAAAATAAATGCTTATAGATCAATTCGGTAGAAAAATAAATTATCTTAGAATTTCAGTTACACAAAGATGTAACTTTCGCTGCCTTTATTGTATGCCAAAAATTCCTTTCGATTATCAGCCAAAAGAAAATTTATTAAGCTTCGAAGAACTTTTTTTATTTATCAAAGCAGCTATAGACGAAGGAATTGAAAAAATCCGTATAACAGGTGGGGAACCTTTATTAAGAAAAGATTTAAGTATTTTTATAAAAATGATTAGCGATTATAAAAGCGATATTGACCTTGCTATAACTACAAATGGATTTTTACTAAAAGACTTTGCTAAAGACTTAAAAAATGCTGGACTTAAACGACTTAATATTTCACTTGATACCCTAGATCACAAAAAAGCAAAAACTCTTGCGCAAAAAGATGTATTAGATAGTGTTTTATCTGGAATTGATGAAGCTTTAAATCTAGATTTGAAAGTAAAACTTAATACTGTAGCTCTTAAAAATTTAAACGATGATGAACTGATATCTCTTTTGGAATTTGCAAAATCAAAAAAAGCTCAAATTCGCTTTATAGAATTTATGGAAAATACTCATGCTTATGGTAAATTACAAGGATTAAAAAGAGATGAAATTATACAAATTTTAAGTCAAAAATATCAAATTCAACTTATAAAAAAAGATGAAAAAGCACCTGTGAGTATTTACAAGGCAGATGATTATGAATTTGGAATTATAGATCCTCATAGCCATGAATTTTGCGATTCTTGCAATCGCATACGCTTAAGCGCTGAAGGCTTGTTAATACCTTGCCTTTATTTTGATGAAGCATTAAGTATAAAAGAAGCGGTTCGAAAAGGTGATATTAAAGCCGCTGTAGAAATATTACAAGAGGTATTAAGAAATAAACCAGAAAAAAATAAATGGAGTGTTGTTGATAATAAAACCTCATCTCGTGCTTTTTATCAAACTGGAGGTTAATTTTGCAACTTGTTGAAAGTTTCTTAAGTATTCAAGGAGAAGGTAAATATAATGGAAAATTAGCTATTTTTATGCGTTTTGCTGGCTGTAATTTCAACTGTTTAGGTTTTAATGTAAAAATATCAAAAAACAATAAAACTCTCATCGGATGTGACACGATGAGAGCTGTTTTCACAAAAGATTTTAAAGAAAGTTATGAAACTTTAAATGCTAATGAACTTTTAAAAAGAGTGATAAAATTAAAACAAGGTTTTAATCCTATAGTTGTTATCACAGGTGGAGAGCCATTAATCCATTATGAAAATCCTGAATTTATAGAATTTATCCAAATGTTATTAAAAAATAAATTCGAAATACACTTTGAAAGCAATGGAAGCATAGAAATTGATTTTGATAGATATCCTTTTTACAAAGAATGTATTTTTGCTTTAAGCGTTAAACTCCAAAATAGCGGGATAAAAAAAGATAAACGATTAAATTTTAAAGCTTTAAAAGCATTTAAAAATTACGCAAAAGATAGTTTTTATAAATTTGTTTTAAATGCCAATACCCTTGATAATTCATTTTTAGAAATCAATGAAATTCTAAAAGAAGCTCCAAATCAAATTTTTTGTATGCCTATGGGTGAAAATGAGCAAAATCTTAAAAAAAATGCTCAAAAAATTGCTGAATTTTGTATTAAGAATGGTTATAATTATTCTGATAGAATTCATATTCGTCTTTGGAACAATAAAGAGGGTGTATGATTATAAGAAAATTATTTGAATTTGAAAACGCACACATTGTTAGGTTTTGTTCTTCTAAGCGTTGCAAAAGTAGCATTCATGGACATTCTTACAAAGTTGAAGTTTTACTTGAAAGCAAATATTTAGATAATGCTGGAATGGTCTATGATTTTGGACTTTTAAAAACCTATATACGCCAAATTATTGATAGTTTTGATCATGCTATCACTCTTTTTAAATATGATGACGCAAAATATTTAGAAGAAATGAAAAAATATTCAAGTCGTTGGATTTGCCTGCCTGTTAATGTAAGTGCTGAAAATTTTTGTCGTGTATTTTTCATACTTATAGATGCTTTATTAAAACAAACAAAAATGGTAAATGGAGAACAAGGAGTGACTTTACAAAGCATCATTGTTCATGAAACAAGAACAGGCTACGCACAAGGTTTTAGAGAAGATGCCTATAGTGAGCTAATGCCAAAAATTTCACTTCAAGACATAGAATTTTCCAATGGCATTAAAGCAGAATGGAATGATATAGATTTTTATAACAAATTAAAAAATGAAGAAATTTTTATAAATCCAAAGGAGATTTAATGCAAAAAGCTAAAATTTTAATTGCCTTAAGTTTTTTTTTATTAGTTTTATCTGCCTGTTCTAATGATGAAAAAAATATTTCCAAGACTCAAAATACAGATCAAGAAGTAGTCCAAATAGAACAAAACGATGAAAAAACAGAATTAAGTGACTCCAACCTGCCTTTACCTGTAGATGATGAAGCACAAAGTTCAGATGATGAACATGAAGCCAATCCTACTATTATCAACTCTTTATATAAACAAAAATGTGCCACTTGTCATGGAGAAAAAGGGGAATTAAAACCTAAAAACAGCACAGCCATTAAAACCTTGGGCAATAAAATTTTTATACAAAAAATAAAAACGATAAAAGATAAAAACCATAGTTTTTTAAGTGATGAACAAATTCAAAATTTAGCTGATTTTATAAACAAAGGAAAATAATGGATCAAAGTTACGAATTCTTTTTAGCTTTACATCTTTATAGTCTTTATGCGAGCGGTTTTTTAATGCTTTTTTATCTTATACTAACACAAGGAAATTTTAAAACCGAATTCATTTTTATTCGCAGAATACGATTATTTTTACCAATTTATTATTTATTTTTAGCTTTGATTATTTTTACAGGTTGTTTGTTATCAGCAATGAAACAATTTCAAATGAATGTCAATATCTGGGTAATGATTTTTTCTTGGATCTTAATTTTTGCCTTAGCAATTTTTCACTTTGTTTGTTTCAAAAAAGCAAGAAGATTTAGAAAATATGCCACTTTTAGATGGATTAGTTGTTTGATTTTACCTTTTGAAATTTTTTTATTGTTTTTGCCTTTTTTAATAGAAAGATATCTATAAAATGCAATTTTTGTATAACAAGCAAGCTGGAGAAGAGTTTATACAACTTCAAGGTGAAAACTTTAACCATTTAAAAGTAAGAAGAGTAAAGGAAAATTCGGAGCTAAATCTTAGAAATTTACAAGATAATTTTCTTTACAACTATACAATCACAAATTTAACAAGAAATTCTTGCACTTTAAAATTGTTAAACAAAAAATCACAAAATATAAAACAAAGTGAATTAAACTTAGCCTTAGCCATTATAGATATTAAAATTTTAGAAAAAACTCTACCTTTCTTAAATGAACTTGGAGTAAAAAAGTTACATTTGGTTTTTACAAATTTTTCACAAAGAAATTTTAAAATCGATTTAGAAAGATTTGAAAAAATCATTATTTCTTCTTGTGAACAATGCGGTAGAAATACTAAAATGGATTTAATTATCCATCAAAGCACTCAAGAATTTGTTCAAAAATTTCCAAATGCAATTATGGTTGATTTTCAAGGAGAACAACAAAGTCATTTCGATGAAAAAGAATTGTATTTTATAGGTCCTGAAGGTGGATTTAGCAATAATGAGAGATTGTTGTTTAACCGGAAAACCTCTCTTAAAAGCTCTAATATTCTAAAAAGTCAAACAGCTATTATAGCTATAGCTTCAAAAATTTTGCTTTAAATTTTCTTAAATTAATCTCTTTTTTATGTTAAATAATTTATAATCACGGCTTATTGTTTTAATTTTTAAGGAAAACTAATGAAAAAAGAAATTCACCCAGAATATGTAGAATGCAAAGTAAGTTGTGCTTGTGGAAATACTTTTACAACAAAGTCAAACAAAGCAGAATTAAAAGTAGATATTTGTTCAAACTGCCATCCTTTTTTTACAGGTAGTGAAAAAATTGTAGATGCTGCAGGTCGTGTAGAGAAATTTAAGAAAAAATACGCAATGCAATAATTATGCTTTATTTTATTCCTACTCCCATAGGAAATTTAAGCGATATTTCTTTTAGAGCCTTAGAACTTTTAAAGACTTGCAATCTTGTATTTTGCGAAGATACGAGAGTAAGTAAGTCTTTGGTTTCATTATTAAATGCAAAATTTCACACTGATATACATATTTCTAAATTTATAGCCTTACACTCCCATAATGAAAAAGAGGTTTTAGCAAGTATTGATTTAAAAATATTTGAAAAAAATGTAGCTTATTTAAGCGATGCAGGAATGCCAGGGATTAGTGACCCTGGCAAGGCTTTGGTAGAATTTGCACAAGAAAATAATATCGCCTATGAAATTTTACCAGGTGCAAATGCAGCCTTAGTTGCTCTTGTAAGCTCGGCATTTTGTCAAAAAGAATTTATCTTTATCGGTTTTTTAGCCAATAAAGGCAAAGAAAGACAAAAAGATATAGAAAAAATTTTAAACTTTCCTTATCCAAGTATTATTTACGAATCCCCCAAGCGTATTTTATCTTTGATAGAACAAATTATGATTCTAGACAGCCAAAGAGAAATTTTTTTGATTAAAGAAATCAGTAAAAAATTTGAAAATAAATTTAAAGGCAATGCCAAAGAGCTTTTTGAAATTTTAAAAAATTCTAATTTAAACGGCGAATGGGTTGTAGTACTGCAATCAAAAGAACAAAATTTTTTGCAAAATACTCTTTGTGAAAAAGATATTATGGATTTAGAGCTGCCTTTAAAAGCAAAAGCAAAATTATTATCAAAGTTCAATGGAAAAAATGCAAAAGAAATTTATCAAAAACTGCTTTTAAGTCAAGATTAGGTAAAATTTTAATATGATAGTTTATGGGAAGCAAATATTTTTTTATATTTTGGAATATCATAAAGACTGTATCAATAAGCTTTATTTAGCAAAAGAATGTGACAAAGCTACTTTTTCCAAAATCGCAAAATCAGGTTTTAAAATCAAAAAACTTGATTTTAAAACTGCTCAAGCTTATGCGAAAGGTGGAAATCATCAAGGTTTTTTGCTAGATATTAAAGAAAGTTCTTTTGCAAATTTAAATGAGATCAAAAAAAATGATTTTATTGTTATGCTTTATGGAATTAGTGATGTAGGAAATATAGGGGCTATCACGCGTACAGCTTATGCTTTAGGGGTTGGAGCTTTAATTTTTATTGGTGAAAAATTAGCCATGGAAGGAGTAATTCGCACAAGCAGCGGAGCGGCTCTTGATTTACCTATTGTGATAAGCAACGATGCTTTAAGTGTAATAAATGAACTAAAACAAGTGGGTTTTTATTTTTATGCGAGCGATGGCTCGGGAAAAGAAATTCACAGTGTAAAAATAAGCAATGGTAAAAAAGTTTTAGTTTTGGGTAGTGAGGGTTTTGGTTTAAGCTCTAAAATTGTAAAAAAATGCGATGAATGTGTGGGCATTGCGATGAAAAATAATTTTGATAGTCTTAATGTCAGCGCTGCTTTTGCAATACTTTGTGATAGGATGTTAAATGCTTAATTGGAAAAAAATACAAGAATTAAATTTAAAAGAAGTTGCAGCAAAAACGCAAATTGAACTTGATTTTCTTGAAGCTTTAGCAGAAAAGAATTTTGCTGTTTTAAGTCGTTTTAATGTTAAAGGTTTTGTTAAAATTTTAAGCAGAGAATACGAACTCGACTTTAGTGATTTTAATGAAGAGTATGAAGCTTATCTTAACGAAAACAATCCTACTCCACAAACAAAATCAAAAATGATAACCACAAAACTAGATGCTTATAGTCAAAAATCCTCTAATGCTTGGCCTTTTTTGATTGTTCTTATTGTTTTAGTGATTATAGGAAGTGGAATTTATTATTTTGATACACTTAAAACTTTTTTCAAAGATGAACAAAATAATACTAGCACAACAGTTATAGATATCATAGGACAAGCACAAGAAAATTTAAAATCTTTAGGTGGAAATAATGTTGTTGTTATAGACAACAATAAAGCACAAGAAACAAATCAAACAGAGAGCGTTTTACCAAGCCAAAACATCTCGTTACAAGAAAATGATAAAAACATAAGCATAGAAAATAATATCAGTGAAAATAACACAACCTTACTCGATGAAGAAAAAAATACCCAAATCCAAGAAGACATAAATACACCAAAAACTGATTCTTTAAAAGAAGCA
The DNA here is from genome assembly GCF_001762855.1 of Campylobacter sp. BCW_6467. Taxonomy (NCBI): domain Bacteria; kingdom Pseudomonadati; phylum Campylobacterota; class Epsilonproteobacteria; order Campylobacterales; family Campylobacteraceae; genus Campylobacter; species Campylobacter sp. BCW_6467. The sequence goes on from NZ_MJXP01000021.1 coordinate 73,153, forward strand.
CATTTTAAAACCTCTACCAAGATTTGGATAGGTTTGATAGATTTAAAAAGCCTTAAAAAAACAAGCTTTGTTAAAGAAAAAGATTTTAATATTTCTTTAGATAAAGATCAGTTAATTTTAACAGGAGCTGCAGCTTTAACAATGTTTGATCAAGAAAATAAAGAACAAAAATTTCCTGCAGGAATTTCAAAACGTTTCTTGATTAAAGATGGAAAAATTACAAGTATTTCAGCTGCTGAATTTGCAAAATTAAATAAAGGTAAAGAATGGTAAAAAAAATTATTATTCTTACTCTTTATGTTAATATATCTTTTGCAATCTCAAGTCTTGATTTGGCAAAAAATTTAGTAAACAATCCTAGTAAAAATTCTCAACTAGAATTATTATTTTCAAATAATTCTTACATAGATAATAATGGAAATTGTGATATTGCAAAAATATCTCAAATATTAAAAACCAATTCTTTAATTGCCTTAACACTATCAAATCCTCAAAGTCTAAGACTAAATTTTAAAGCAAAAGCTGATGAAGTTATGTTTTTTAAAATTTTATCCGATGTGTTAACAGATGCTGGATATATATATTTTATCCCTACAGATTTGATTTTAAGAGAAGGAAATATTGACTATACCATACAAGTAGAATCCCAATATGTTTTAGATCCTGGAACGCTTTACAATCTCTTAAAAGAAAATTCTGTCTATATAGATAATATTAAGCGTATTGGGGCATATGACTATGAATATGATTTAAATTTTTCCAATGCTGTATTAAAAACCAATACAAATGTTAATTTAAATACTCCAAAATCATTAGAAAAACCCCTTAAAGACTATGTGCTTGATTTAAAAAATGCTACAAATTTGATTATTGATGCAAATGATTTAGACAATTGGTTTCCTAAAATCTTCTTTTTAGATAAAAATCTAAATCTAATTAAAGCAGTAAAAAGCGAAAATAAAAATAATCATTTTTCAGAACTTATTCCAAATGGTGCTATATATGCTATTGTAAGCGATATGTATAGTTTAGATAATATACGCAGGGGTTTAAAAATCACACTTAAAAAATAAAGGATTAAGAAATGTTTGATGAAATCCGTTTTAATACCATAGAAAGACTTCCAAATTATGTTTTCGCAGAAGTAAATGCGATAAAAATGGCAGCAAGACGTGCTGGAGAGGATATCATCGACTTTTCAATGGGAAATCCCGATGGTAAAACTCCACAACACATTATAGATAAACTTTGTGAAAGCGCTAACAAAGATAAAACCTCGGGATATTCTACATCCATGGGGATTTATAAACTTCGCTTAGCAATTTGTAATTGGTATAAAAGAAAATATAATGTCAATCTAGATCCTGAAAATGAAGTTGTAGCTACCATGGGTTCAAAAGAGGGTTTTGTAAATCTTGCAAGAGCGATTATAAATCCTGGAGATGTTGCTATTGTGCCAACTCCTGCTTATCCTATACATACTCAAGCTTTTATTATAGCAGGAGGCAATGTAGCAAAAATGCCTTTAGCTTATAATGAAAAATTTGAGCTTGATGAAAATCAATTTTTTGAAAATTTACATAAAACTTTAAATGAAAGCATCCCGCGTCCAAAATATGTCGTTGTTAATTTCCCGCATAATCCAACAACAGTAACTTGTGAGAAAAGTTTTTATGAAAGATTGATAGCAACGGCAAAAAAAGAAAGATTTTATATTATTTCAGATATTGCATATGCAGATTTAACTTATGATGACTATAAAACTCCTTCTATTTTGCAAATTGAAGGTGCAAAAGATGTAGCGGTAGAAACTTACACTCTTTCAAAATCTTACAATATGGCAGGCTGGCGTGTAGGTTTTGTAGTAGGAAATAAACGCTTAGTCAGCGCGCTTAAAAAAATAAAATCTTGGTTTGATTATGGTATGTATACACCTATTCAAGTAGCAGCTACCATAGCTTTAGATGGAGATCAAACTTGTGTGGATGAAATCCGTGCAACTTATGATAAAAGAATGCGCATTTTACTTGAAGCTTTTGAAAATGCAGGCTGGAAACTTCAAAAACCAAGAGCAAGTATGTTTGTTTGGGCAAAACTCCCTGAAAGCAAAAGACATTTAAAAAGTTTAGAATTTTCAAAGCAACTTTTACAACGTGCTAGTGTTGCAGTAAGTCCTGGGGTAGGTTTTGGCGAAGCAGGTGATGAGTATGTAAGAATTGCTTTAATTGAAAATGAAAATCGCATACGCCAAGCTGCACGCAATATCAAAAAATATTTAAAAGAGTAAGTTATGAAAGTAGCAATTCTTGGTTATGGCACTGTTGGAAGTGCAGTGGTTAAATTTCTTTTAGAAAACAATAAACTTATTCGTGCGAGATGTGGGCAAAGCATAACTCCTGTGATCGCTCTTGCTAGAAGTCCTAAAAAAAACGCTTTAATTCCAATTACTCATAGCGTTGAAGAAATTTTAAATGCTGATGTAGATGTTTTTGTGGAGTTAATGGGTGGAGTGGATGAAGCTTTTAAAATAGTGAGTGAAATTTTAAAAAAGAAAAAAGCCGTTGTTACTGCAAATAAAGCTATGCTTGCTTATCATCGTTATGAACTTGAAAATTTGGCTAAAAATTTAGCCTTTGGTTATGAAGCAAGTGTGGCTGGAGGAATTCCTATTATAAAGGTTTTAAAAGAAGGTTTAAGTGCAAATAATATTTTGGCTATAAAAGGGATTTTAAATGGTACGAGTAATTATATTTTAAGTTCCATGAGTCAAAAAAATATGAGTTTTAAACAAGCCTTACAAATAGCTCAAAATTTAGGCTATGCAGAAGCTGATCCAACTTTTGACATAGAAGGACAAGATGCAGCTCATAAACTGCTTGTTTTATCAAGTATCGCTTATAATCTTAAAGCTAAACCTGAAGATATTTTGATCGAGGGTATTAGCGAAATTGCGCCTGAAGACATGTATTTTGCTAATGAGTTTGAATTTACCATAAAACTTTTAGGTATAGCCAAGGTGCGTGAAGATAAAGTAGAATTAAGAGTGCATCCTACTATGATAGATAAAGAAAAAATGCTTGCAAAAGTCGATGGAGTGATGAATGCTATAAGTATTAATGGAGATTTATTGGGTGAAAGTTTGTATTATGGGGCAGGAGCAGGAGGAGAGGCTACTGCAAGTGCTGTGATTTCAGATCTTATGGATATAGCAAGAGATCAGGTAAAAGCACCAATGCTTGGTTTTGTGAATACTTTAGAATACGAGCTTTTAAGCAAAGATGAAATTTATACAAAATATTATTTAAGGGTGAAAGTTGAAGATAAAATAGGGATTTTATCTAAAATCACACAATTGATGAGTGAAAATAATATTTCTATCGATAGTTTTTTACAAAAACCTAAAAAAAATGATGAAAATTACAGTACTTTATTTTTTACTACGCATTTAACTTATGAAAAAAGCATACAAAATTTGCTTGAAATTTTACGCAAACAAGATTTTATAAAAACCAAGCCTTTTATGATGCGTATAGAATAATGGGTGTAAAAGCTTATTTAGATGGAATTTTAGGTGAAGATAAGGCTTGTAAATTTTTAAAAAAACAAGGCTTTGAAATTTTAAAAAGAAATTTCCATTCTAAATTTGGGGAAATTGATATAATAGCCCAAAAAGATGAAATTTTACATTTTATAGAGGTTAAATTTACTCAAAATAATTATGAAGTTTCCGAGCGTTTGGATAGAAAAAAACTTGAAAAAATTTTAAAAACTATAGAATTTTATCATCTTAAAAATGGAATTTCATCGGATTTTCAAATTGATCTGATTTGCATTAAAAATGATATGATACAATTTTGCGAAAATATAAGTTTTTAAGCTGATATTTAAAAAAATAAAATACAATTAGACAAAAATTAAAGAAAGGAAAAATTATGGGAAAATATATTGAATTAACAAGTGATAATTTTGCTCAAGCAAAAGAAGGTGTAGCTTTAGTTGATTTTTGGGCTCCATGGTGCGGACCTTGTAGAATGCTTGCTCCGGTTATTGATGAACTTGCAAATGACTTTGATGGTAAAGCTAAAATTTGCAAAGTAAATACAGATGAACAAGGTGATTTAGCAGCTGAATTTGGTGTTCGCTCTATTCCTACGCTTATTTTCTTTAAAAATGGTGAAGTTGTAGATCAACTCGTTGGTGCACAATCTAAACAAGCAATTAGCGATAAATTAAACTCTTTGCTATAAACTAAAGGCTAGTATAACTAGCCTTCTTCTTAAAAATTTCAAATTTATACTAAATAATAATTTTTATTAACTACTATTAAGAATAATTTTTATATCATTATTAATAATAAAATTCAATATAAAGGAAATATAAATGTTAGATGTAGCAATCATAGGTGGAGGTCCTGCTGGACTTAGTGCCGGACTTTATGCAACTAGAGGTGGTCTTAAGAATGTAGTAATGTTTGAAAAAGGTATGCCTGGTGGACAAATTACCTCAAGTTCTGAAATAGAAAATTATCCAGGTGTAGCCCAAGTTATGGATGGAATTTCTTTTATGGCTCCTTGGAATGAACAATGTATGCGTTTTGGTTTAAAACATGAAATGGTTGGAGTAGAACAAATTTTAAAAAATAGTGATGGAAGTTTTACCATCAAATTAGAAGGTAGTAAAACAGAACTTACTAAAGCTGTGATAGTTTGCACAGGCTCGGCTCCAAAAAGAGCAGGTTTTAAAGGCGAAGATGAATTTTTTGGAAAAGGTGTAAGTACTTGTGCAACTTGTGATGGATTTTTTTATAAAAATAAAGAAGTTGCAGTTTTAGGTGGTGGAGATACGGCTTTAGAAGAAGCTTTGTATCTAGCAAATATTTGTTCTAAGGTTTATCTTATCCACCGCAGAGATGAGTTTAGAGCAGCTCCATCTACAGTAGAAAAAGTTAAGAAAAATGAAAAAATAGAACTCATTACTAGTGCAAGTGTAGATGAAGTATATGGTGATAAAATGGGTGTTACTGGTGTAAAAGTAAAATTAAAAGATGGTAGTATTAGAGATTTAAATGTTCCAGGAATTTTTACTTTTGTTGGTCTTAATGTAAGAAATGAAATTTTAAAACAAGATGATGGTAAGTTTTTATGTAATATGGAAGAAGGTGGGCAAGTAAGTGTCGATCTTAAAATGCAAACTAGTGTTGCTGGACTTTTTGCCGCAGGAGATCTTAGAAAAGATGCACCTAAGCAAGTGATTTGTGCTGCAGGTGATGGAGCTGTAGCTGCATTAAGTGCTATGGCTTATATAGAAAGCTTGCATTAAGATTTTATAAAGTTGCTAAAAGCAACTTTATTTTTATTTAGCTTCCTATCACTCCACCATCAAGTTTTCTTATCATCATTACACTCGATCTTGGCGTTTTTCCATAAGGAAAAGTACTACCTTTTAAACCTTCTCCTGGATGTTGTATGCCTACAAACATTGTAGTATAATCCTCACTAAAAGCAATCCCTGTTAATTCACAAGCAATAGGTCCTGTTAAAATTAGAATAAGATCCATCTATTTGTATCCAAAGTCTTCCATCTCTATCAAATTTAAGTCCATCAGGAGAATTAAATTTATTTTCACTTGTAATATTATTTGAGCCTTTATATAAGCCTTGTTGGTTATCAGGATTTCCAGCAAGAGCAAAAATTTCCCAAGTAAAATCATCGTCTTTATGAGAATTTCTTGGCATCCATTTTAAAATTTGTCCATAAACATTTTTAGTTCTTGGATTTGCTGCATTAGGTTTTTGGCGATTTTTGTTGTTCGTTAGTGTTGCAAATACCTCTTTAGAACCACTTTGTCTATGGCTTGCTATCCATTCACATCTATCCATGGGAGTTGCACCTACAATGCTTGCGGCAAGACGCGTATTGATGAGTACTTGAGCTTGAGACTTAAAACCATTTTTTTCATCTAGGCCGTTTTTGCCATATTCTAAGGCTATCCATTTTCTCTGTCCTTTAAAATCTCCCACATTGCCGTTAAACTGTCCTACATACAAAGTGCCTTCATCTAAAATTTTACTTGTATCAGCACCTTTTTTGTATTTATGTTTGCTAACAAATTTATAAATAAATTCATTCATCTCATCATCACCCATATAAACTATAACAGAACCATCTTTTTCTACGATAATTTCTGCATTTTCATGTTTAAAACGCCCTAAAGAAGTTCTTTTAACAGGTGTGCTTTTTGCATCAAAAGGATTGATTTCCACTATCCAACCAAAACGATTGGCTTCATCGATATTTTTAGCTCAATCGAATCTTTCATCAAATTTTTCCCATCCATAAAGACTAGTTTTGTTAAATCCATAGCGCTTAAAGGCATCATTAAATTCTAGATTTTCATCTGAACTTCCAAAAAAATCGTCAAAATTTTCTTCACAGGTGATATAAGCTCCCTAAGGTATTTGTCCATTTGCATAATTTGCAAAAGTTCCATGAATAAATTTTTCATTTTTTAAAACTTCTTTTTTAGCTGCTCACTTACTTGCATTTTAGTGTTTACATCGATTCTGTGGTTATACTTAGAGTCTAAAAACAGTCCAATCATCATCTTTTTTTCGATTTCTAAGATACTCACACCCACACTAGCTTGCTCATATAAAAAAATATCTTCTTTGCTTAATTTTTACCATGATGATTAAATATGATTTCAGGATTTATATATTCATTATTAACAGCTAAAATTCCTCTGTTTTTTGAAAGTGGAAAAAATTCATACCATCATCATTATCTCCAAAAAACCAAATGAGCATTTTTAACCGCATTCATATCGATGATTTTATTTTTATCATAAGGTTTTGCATTGCTAAAAAGTGGATCATCTCAAGAAATTAAAACCCTTGCTTCATAACCTTGTGGTGCTATAACTTTATCTTGTGTGCTTGCATCAACAACTTTAAAACCTAGAAAATCCTTATCCTTAAGCATAGCAGCACTTAAATTTGAACTTAAAAAAAGCCACCATAGAACCTAAAGCTGAACCTTTTAAAAACAATATTCTTTCCATTTATTTTTACCCCATTTAAAATTTAAAACAATGGAAATATAAAAATATTTGGAAACTTTTTAGAAATTTTGATGAAAAATTTAAATCGAAGAAAAAATTTATACCTAGTTTTTCACTAGGTATAAATGACTAATTAAAACCTCTTCTTCTTAACATCTTCTAAGATATTATTAGCTATATCGCTTAC
>NZ_MJXP01000022.1:0-8457 GCF_001762855.1 Campylobacter sp. BCW_6467
CTTACTGTACTAGAAATAATAGCTGATTCATTAGCAATTTCAACATTATCTTTAGTAGTTTGATCAATTTGTGCTACGCTATCATTGATTTGAGTAATACCTGCAGTTTGTTCTTTAATACTTTCTGCCATATCATTGATAGATTGAACAAGTAAGTTAGTATTAGCTTCTATTTCAGATAAAGACTTTTGAGTTCTCTCAGCTAGTTTTCTAACTTCATCAGCCACAACAGCAAAGCCTCTACCATGTTCTCCAGCACGAGCTGCTTCAATAGCTGCATTTAAAGCTAGAAGATTGATTTGATCTGCGATATCTCCTATAATACCTGTAACATTTTTAATCTCTTCAGATTGAGTGATAACATCACTAGTTTTAACTGAAACATTTTGCATAGAAGAAGTGATCTCTTCTAAAGCTGCTGCAGTTTCTTCTAAAGATTGAGCTTGAGAATTTGAAGAAGTGGTTAAGCTTTGAACAGCAGTTTGTAATTTTCCACTTTCATTAGCTAAAGCATTAGCAAAGTCTGAACTTTGTTTTAGCATTTTAACTATTTCATCGCCTAAAGCATTAGTAGTTAATTCAACACTTCCTGAAGCATTAGAGATTTTATTTCTAAAATCTAAGCTTTTGTATTCTTCAAATATTTTATGAATAACATTCATATCAGAACCTACTCTAGCTTGTAAAACATCAAGAAGTTTATTTAGAACATTTTTAAGTTCAATAAGTTGTGGGTTTCTTGGATTAGCAGTAATTCTTGCTGTTAAATTACCACCTTCTACAACTGATACGGTTTGAACTGATTCTTTAACAGCTTGATTGTCTTGTTCTAAACCTTTTTTAGTAGCAAGGATGTTTTCGTTGATAGCACTTGAGATTTGTCCAAATTCATCATTGCTTTTTACTTCTATAGTAGAAACATTTTTTGTTTTATGATTGATAAAGTCAAAGAAATTTTGCAAAGATTTAAAAATTGAATTAATTTTTGCACTTACCATATATTTTATACACATATATACAATAGCTGAAATTATAATTAAAAATATAACAACTACAGCAACTATAATTAACTGAAGATTATATAAAGGTTTTAAAACTGAATTTTTAGGGGTTGTTACAAGTATACTCCAATAACTTGAATCTTCTAGGGTACTAAAGGAGACAACCGAAGCATAACTAGTTAAACCTGTAGATGTATAAAAATTATTGATTAAAATATCTCTATGTTCTTTAATAGCACTTAATATAGGAGCTACAGAAGGAGAATGGTTGTATTCATTGATTTTTTGCAAAATTGCTTTAGGATTTTCATGTATAACAAATGTTCCATCATCTGTAAGTAGTAATCTTTGATCTCCTTCGTGAAAATTTAATGAAGGATCAAGTAAAGCTTTAGACATCTGTGAAAGCTCTAAAGAGAAACCAATAACTCCTGCAAAGTCTCCTTTTTGATTAAAAATAGGCATTCCTAAGTTTATTCCTAAAAATTCTCCATTACCATAATCAAGACACTTAACTGAACCAAAAATAACCTTTTGCTCTCCATTGTGCACATTGTTTTCAATTTTTGAGATTACAGGTATACTGTTATACATATTTTTATTTTGTATAAATGTTTTAATACCTCCGTCAATCCCTGGAGTTGAATCATTATAAACAATAGATAAATTTCCATTTTGAATGTCTTTTTCTTTATTTCCTGATAAGACTGAAAGATCTTTAATGTACAAAAAAGCATAAGTGGTATGCATACTTGAATCTAATGTTTTTTTGGTTAAATTTTCCAATACATTAATGTCAATATTCCCATTATCATTAATAACTTGTTGTATGCTAGTACCTAATGCTTTAGAGAGTAAAAAAGGTTCATTAAGCGTGGATTGCATATAATTTACATATCTTTTTGAAGCTATGTCTAGAGCAATTTCTGCTTCTTTTTCCATATTTTGAGAAACTTTCCATGATATGATGGCAATCATAAAGACTAAGCTAACCATAACACTTCCAATTACTGAAAGGGTTAATTTAGTTCCGATAGATTTTAACATTGTCTTCCTTTCTTGTATATTTATTTTCTAGAATTATAACTATAAAATGCTTATTTTTTTCTAAAAAAGTTATTAATTATTAATTAATATTTTGTTAATATTAATTAATAATTAAATTAAATAATGTTAAAATACATTTACATCAAATTTATATTAAGGAATAGCAATGAAAAAGATTTTCATTTCTTTTGTTGTCCTAGCGACATGTTTATGGGCAAAAAATACCGCCTATACTGATGAAGTTGTATCGCTTTATCTTAATAAAGATGATACTAAAGTCATAGGAAGACTTTTACCTACAAATCCTTTTGAAGTGTTAAAAAGCGAAAATAACAAAGTTTTGCTAAAAATTGATGGTTATGTAAATCCTAAAGCACCTTCTGTGATTTATTTCAATGACTCTCAAAGAATTATTGTTGCAGCTTTTTCTAAAAATACAAAATTAAATTTCTCTCAAAGAATAACTGGAAAAAATGGAAAATGGGATAAGGTAAGCCTTGAAATTTGGGCAGATAAAAAAGAATTTGTCAAAGACAATAAAGAAATGTTAAATCGAGCCAAAGAGCTTTTTGTAAATAACTGTGGAATTTGCCACGCTATCCACAAAGAAAAAGAATTTACAGCTAATGCTTGGCCTGCAATTTTCCGTTCTATGGCCGATAGAACAGGTATTGATAAAAAAGACAGATGGCTAGTTATAGAATACTTACAAAAAAACGCAAAAGATTTTAAAACAAAATAAGGAGAAAAGCATGCTAGATAGAAGAAAATTTTTAAAAATTGGAGCGAGCTTAAGTGCTTTACCTCTCATTCCAAGCTTAAGTGCAGGAAAAACCTTAGAAGCTTCAAAAGTTAGCCTCGGACTTGTAAAAAATGGAGAAGTGATTACCGCAGCACACTGGGGGATTTTAAAACTCACTATAAAAGATGGTAAGATAGTAAAAAGTGAACCTTGGGAAAAAGTTACAAAAATGGATAATCCTTTACAGCACTATACTGCCGATATGGTTTATAAATCTCGTGTGAAGTATCCTTATGTGCGTAAATCCTACCTTGAAAATCCTGACAATCCTAAACCTGAGCTTCGCGGAAAAGATGAGTTTGTTCGCGTAAGTTATGGTGAAGCGATCAAGCTTATCGCCAAAGAGCTTAAAAAAACAAGAGATAGTAAAGGTGCAAGTGCGATTTTTGGTGGAAGCTATGGCTGGAAATCAAGTGGAAATATGCAAAACTCACGCATCTTACTTCATAGATTTTTAAATGTAACAGGTGGATTTGTAGGAGCTACAGGAGACTATTCTACAGGAGCTTCTCAAGTGATTATGCCTTATGTTGTAGGATCGATTGAAGTTTATGAGCAACAAACCTCATGGGAAAATATCTTAAGTGATTCTAAATATGTTGTGATTTGGGGTGCTGATCCGCTTTCTACTTTACGCATAGCTTGGACTTCAAACGAACAAAGAGGTTTGGCATACTTTGAAAAACTTAAAGACAGTAAAATCAAAGTGATTTGTATAGATCCTATAAAAACCACTACAGCGAAATTTTTAAATGCCAAATGGATAGCTCCACGCCCAAATACCGATGTAGCTTTAATGATGGGTATGGCAAGCCATTTAATTGCTAAGAAAAAAGTTAATTACGAGTTTTTAGACACTTACACTACAGGCTTTGATAAATTTAAAGATTATTTAGAAGGTAAAGAAGATGGAGTGAAAAAAGATACCAAATGGGCAAGTAAAATTTGCGGTATCGATGAAAAAACTATCAAAAAATTAGCTGAAACTTTTTATGATAATCCTACTATGATTATGAGTGGTTGGGGTATGCAAAGAGCACATCATGGCGAACAGCCTCACTGGATGCTAGTTACTCTTTGTGCAATGTTAGGACAAATCGGCACAAAAGGAGGCGGTTTTGGACTAAGCTATCATTACAGCAATGGCGGTGTTCCAACTTGCAAAGGCGGAGTTATCGGCGGTATGACAGCAGGTAGTTTAGGGATTTGGAAAAATGGTAAATTTAAAGGTTTAGTAAAAAGCGAAACTTCAAACGAAGGCGCAGAATGGCTTCAAAATGCAGCGAGTTATTCTTTCCCTGTAGCAAGAATCGCTGATGCTTTACTTCACCCTGGAAAAACCATAGATCACAACGGCTCTAAGCTTACCTATCCTGATATTGATTTTATTTACTGGGTAGGCGGAAATCCTTTAGTGCACCATCAAGATACTAACACTAACGTAAAAGCATGGAGAAAACCACGCACCGTTGTGGTAAATGAAATTTACTGGACTCCAACAGCTAAAATGGCAGATATTGTTATGCCTGTAACTTCATCTTATGAAAGAGATGATATTACCATGACAGGAGATTATTCAAATATGCATATAGCTCCTATGAAACAAGCAGTTGAGCCTGTGGGTGAAAGCAAAGATGATTATGTAATTTTCTCTGATATTTGTAAAATTTATGGAAAAGATGTCTTTAATGCCTATACAGAAAATGGCAAAAAAGCTAAAGATTTCATCAAAGAATACTACAACAGTGCCCTAAAACAAACTCAAAGTTTTGGCGAAGCTTTTGCTATTCCTATGCCAAGTTTTGAAGAATTTTGGGCTAAAAATGAACCAATCACTTTTGAACCAACAGCTGAAAGTTTAGAATGGACTCGTTTTTCAGAATTTATAGAAGATCCTATCTTAAATGCTCTGGGTACAGATTCAGGACTCATTGAAATTTACTCAGAAGCGATTAAAAATTATAATTATGATGATTGCAAAGCCCATCCTACTTGGTTTGAGCCTATTGAATGGCTTGGAAATGCAACCAAAGAAGCACCTTTCCACTTACTTACAAATCACCCAAGAGATCGCTTGCACTCTCAACTTTGCCACACAAGCTTAAGAGATACTTATGCAATAAAAGATAGAGAGCCGATTTTAATCAATTCCAAAGATGCAAAAAAACTTGGTATAAAAAATGGCGATGTAGTACGCGTGTTTAACAAACGCGGTGAAGTTTTAGCAGGGGCTGTTGTAAGCGATGAAATCATGCAAGGGGTTGTAAGGATTTGTGAAGGTGCTTGGTATGATCCTAATGAAAACGGACTTTGCAAATGTGGAAATGCAAATGTTTTAACCATGGATATGCCAACTTCAAAACTTGCCAATGGCAATATCTCTCACACAGGGCTCGTAAACATAGAAAAATTTAAAGGTGAACTACCAAAACTTACTGCCTTTAATGCGCCAAAAGGTGTGAATTAAATTGCAAGAAAGCCGTAAGGCTTTCTATTGTCCAAGCAAATTTAAACTTAAAGCCATTATTGCCATTCCTAATATAAGTCCATATAAACTATCATGGGCCTTATCATAAGTTTTTGCAGCGGGCAAAAGTTCATCAAGAGATATAAAAACCATAATTCCTGCAATCACAGCAAAACTTATAGCTAAAGTAAGATCGCCTATAAAAGGCAATAAAATCAAAGCTCCAACAAAAGCACCCAAAGGCTCTGCAAAACCCGAAAGAGCTGAATAAATAAAAGCCTTTTTCTTATTTCCTGTAGCATGGTAAATTGGCAAACTCACGGCCAAACCTTCAGGGATATTGTGTATAGCCACAGCTATAGCTATAGCAATTCCTAAAGTAAGATTGTCAAGACTCGAAATAAAAGTAGCAAAACCTTCTGGGAAATTATGTATAGCAATAGCCAAAGCTGTAAAAATCCCTGTGCGTTTTAAAGCTTTAGTATTGATCTGATGCAACTTTTCTCCAGGATGAAATTTCGGAGGATTTTGTCCTTTTTGAGGTAAGGGACAAATTTTTAACTCGCTTAAATCCTCTTTAGGCTCGTGAGGATTGACATCTTCGGGGATTAATTTATCAATCAATAAAGATATTAAAATTCCACCAAAAAAACAAGCTAATCCCAAAAGCTCAGCCCAATGCGAATCATAGTGATTTTTAAAATCTTTCAGTGCAGTGGGTAAAATTTCCATGAAAGAAATATATATCATTACCCCAGCTGAAAAACCAAGTCCTAAAGAAAGTACCCTTAAATCATCTTTTCTAGAAAAAAAGGCTATTATAGAACCTATAGCTGTAGAAAAACCTGCAAAAAGAGTCAGTAGCATTGCGATAAAAATTTGTTCAAAGGTAAATTGCATTAATAATTCTTAACTTCAATAAAATTTTAATATTTTAAATACTTATATTTATAAAAAGTTAACATATGGTAAAATTACAAAAGATATTAAAATTTTTAAGAATATTTTAAAAAATTATAGAATACTATACTAAGTTTTTTATAAATTTTTAAAAGTTAAGGAAAAAATATGAATTTTCGTTCTTTAAATATAAGCACTAAGCTTATTCTATCTGTAGCTATAGGGGTAATTTTAGGCATTATCGTATTAGTTTCAACAGTTTCCATATATATTTCTGAAAATATGGAAAAAGAGGCCAAAGATTCAATATTTTTAGCTTCAAAAAGATACACCAATTATATGGAAGGTATTCTAAATGAAACTGTTGCACTTACAAAAGGAACCGCAACTTCCTTAAATGATATGTTTGAACACAATAATCAAGTTGATGCTGATTTGATTGAAAGCTTAATGAAAAATTTATTTGATAGTAGTTTATATTCAGCTTATACTTTTTTGTATTTAAAAGATACTTCAGTGCTAGGGGATGCTCAAGGAATTGATAAAAGATACACAAGTTCTGATGGTAAAACTTTTGCTATGATTTATTTTGATCAAACCACTGGAAAATCTGGAGGAATAGAAACGATTCAAACGCCAAATAATTTTGGTAATTTAAAGATTATAGAGCAAGTAGAAAAAAACGCTAAATATGGAGATAAAGATAGTTTATTTGTTGGGCCACCAACTAAACTTAACTACGATGGAAAAGATTTTCTAGGTATTAATTTTGGAATGCCTATTTTTAATAATAAAGGTAAATTGATTGGAGTTGCTGGATATACTTTAGATTTTTCTGAAGTTTCTGAAACCATACTTGACCCAAAATTAGATTTTTTTGAAGGGGATTTAAGATTTTTAATGACTGATAAAGGTGTTATTGCCATTCATAAAAATCATAATGCCATTTTAAAAACACTCAGTGATATAAATAAAGATCCCTCTGTGGAGTTAGTCAATAATGCTGTTAAAGAACACAAAACTGTTATAATAGATGATTATGTTGCTTCAACTGGAGATTTAAGCTATGCATCCGTTTCATCTTTTAGTACTGCAAATAATTCAAGTTATTGGAGTATGGTTGTAACTGCTCCTAAAAATTCAGTTTTAGCACCTTTAAAGAAACTAGAAATTATTTTTATTGTGATTTCTTTTTTTATACTACTTGTCATATTGATTATAGTTTATGTCTGCGTTAAAAAAATAGTTGGATCTAGAATTCCTGTCATTTTAAAATCTTTAGAAAATTTCTTTCGTTTTTTAAATCACGAAAAACACGAAGTTGATTTAATTTCAATCAAAGCCGATGATGAACTTGGAAAAATGGGCAAAATGATCAACGAAAACATCCTTGCTACTAAAAAAGGTTTAGAACAAGACAATCAAGCTGTTAAAGAATCAGTTCAAACCGTATCAGTTGTAGAAGGTGGTAATTTAACAGCAAGAATTACTGCTAATCCAAGAAACCCACAACTTATTGAACTTAAAAATGTTCTAAATAAACTTCTTGATGTTTTACAAGCTAGAGTAGGTTCTGATATGAATGTTATTCATAAAATATTTGAAGAATACAAAAGCTTAGATTTTAGAAATAAAATCTCTAATGCTTCAGGAAGTGTTGAATTAACTACTAATGCTTTAGGCGATGAAATAGTTAAAATGCTAAAACAAAGTTCAGACTTTGCTAATGCTTTAGCTAATGAAAGTGGAAAATTACAAACTGCTGTTCAAAGCTTAACCACTTCTTCAAATTCTCAAGCTCAATCTTTAGAAGAAACTGCAGCAGCTTTAGAAGAGATCACTTCTTCTATGCAAAATGTTTCAGTTAAAACTAGTGATGTTATCACTCAATCTGAAGAGATTAAAAATGTTACAGGTATTATAGGAGATATCGCAGATCAAATCAATCTTCTAGCTTTAAATGCAGCTATTGAAGCAGCTCGTGCTGGAGAACATGGTAGAGGCTTTGCTGTTGTGGCTGATGAAGTTAGAAAACTAGCTGAGAGAACTCAAAAGTCTTTATCTGAAATAGAAGCTAATACTAACTTACTTGTTCAATCTATCAATGATATGGCAGAAAGTATTAAAGAACAAACTGCAGGTATTACTCAAATCAATGATAGCGTAGCACAAATTGATCAAACTACTAAAGATAATGTTGAAATTGCTAATGAATCAGCTATTATTTCTAGTACAGTAAG